>NZ_JBKOOL010000093.1:0-22631 GCF_046764065.1 Nocardia sp. NPDC002869 | reverse complement strand
AACCGTGGAACCCTCCGGCCCGATCGAAACCGAGGCCGCCCGCCGTCTAGCAGACGACCTCAACAGCTAACCGATCAGGTTCCCCAACACTTTCTCAGGCGCCGGCCACGACCACGGCGCCGGACAGTTCGACCCCGGCCCCGTTCAGTTCGTCCAAAGCCTTCTCGACGGTCGCCGGTGCGACGCCGGCGGTGAGACCGAGCAGGATCCGCGTGGTGAAACCGGCGGCGACGGCATCCAGCGCAGTCGCCCGGACACAGTGGTCGGTGGCGATACCCGCGATATCGACCGCGCCGATATCGCGGGCGCGTAACCACTCGGTGAGGGTTTCCCCGGCGGTCGACGCGCCCTCGAATCCCGAGTAGGCGGCCGAATACTCGCCCTTGGAGAAGACCTCCTGCACCGCGGCGGTATCGAATTGCGGATGGAAATCGGCCCCCGGAGTGCCGACCCGGCAGTGCGGCGGCCAGCTGTCCAGATAGTCGGGTGTCTCGGAGAAATGGGCACCCGGGTCGATGTGGTAATCGCGGGTGGCCACCACCGCGTCGTACCGGTTCTCGGCCAGATATTCGCTGATCAACTCCGCGACGCGGGCGCCACCCGATACGGCAAGCGAACCGCCCTCACAGAAATCGTTCTGCACATCCACCACGATCAGCGCGCGTTTCATGATTCCAGTCTCCTCGCGTACGCCCGGTCAGACCAGGAATGTAGTCGCAACCGCCGGATCACCGCCGGACAGTTTGAGCCCCTCCCACGGCAGACTCACCAAGCCGCGGGCGACGAGATCCCGGGATTCGGCGAGGCCGGGCCGATCCAGCGCCACACCACCGCGCACCAGCGGGACCGACAGATCGCGCACCTCGTAGCCGTCGGGCGCCGGCCGGTCGGCGGTCGCGGGGTACACGATCTCCTCCATGATGGTCCCGGTGCCGCGTGCCAGGCGCACCGCGCGTTTGGCTCCGCCGCGGGACTCCTTGTGACTGGACCGTTTGGCGACCGGCAGACCCTCGACTTCGACCAGCTTGTAGACCATTCCGGCGGTCGGCGCGCCGGACCCGGTGACCAACTGGGTGCCGACCCCGTAGGCGTCCACCGGTTCGGCCCGCAGTGCCGCGATGGCGTATTCGTCCAGGTCCCCGGATACGACGATCCGGGTTTTCACCGCGCCCAGTTCGTCCAGTTGCCGGCGTACCTGCCGGGCCAGGACACCGAGGTCACCGGAGTCGATACGCACCGCGCCCAGTTCCGGGCCCGCGACCTCGACCGCGAGCGCGACGCCGCGGGTGATGTCGAAGGTGTCGACCAGCAGAGTGGTGCCGGTGCCGTGCGCCGCCACCTGACTGCGGAACGCCTCGATCTCGTGTTCGCCGTCGGCGCCGCTGTGTACCAGGGTGAACGCGTGCGCACTGGTACCCGCGCCGGGCACACCATAGCGGCGGACCGCCTCCAGATTGGAGGTCGCGTGGAAACCGGCCACGTAGGCCGCCCGCGCACTGGCGGGTGCGGCCTGCTCATGGGTGCGCCGCGACCCCATCTCGATCATCCGGCGCCCGTCGGCGGCGCTCACCATCCGGGCGGCCGCGGCGGCGATCGCGCTGTCGTGGTTGAACACCGACAGCGCCAGCGTCTCGAGCAGCACACATTCGGCGAAGGTTCCGGTCACCGAGAGGATCGGCGAACCCGGGAAGTACAGCTCGCCTTCCGGATAACCGTCGATATCGCCGGTGAACCGGTAATCACGCAACCAGGCGACCGTATCCGCGTCCAGGAACCGGGCGACGATCTCCAGCTCCGCTTCGCCGAACCGGAAATGGGCCAGCGCCTCGAGGAAACGGCCGGTACCGGCCACAACACCGTATCTGCGACCATGCGGCAAACGCCGGGCGAACACTTCGAAGGTGCACCGGCGCACCGCGGAACCATCGGCGAGCGCGGCGGCCAGCATGGTGAGCTCGTATTGGTCGGTCAGCAGAGCGGTGCTACAGGCCGCGTCGCGCAGGTCCACGGGTGTCACTGTAAACAGCCCCTCCGCGCCGCGGGGAAGCCCGCCGGGGGCAGCGCCGGGCGCCGGACCGCCGCGGCGGCCTGTAGCGGGTCGTGCGCGGCAGCCCGAGAGGCCTGGACGAGCGGCATCGTTGCTGCTCCGGGTGTTGTGAATTACTCCGCGCGTCGTACTCTTGACTTCATGGCCTTGTGCAACACCGCACCCCGCTCATCGACGACAGAGGTCCTCCTCGGCGCCCCCGGCGTCACGTTGTCGGCGGCCCAGGCGACACCGGAGGCCGTGGAGTACACCGAGGTCCTCGAGGCGGAGGACCGGCCGTGGGTCACCGTGGTCTGGGACGATCCGGTCAACCTCATGCACTACGTCGCCTACATCTTCCAGAAGCTGTTCGGCTACAGCAAAGCCAAGGCGACCGAGCTGATGCTCAAGGTGCACAACGAGGGCAAAGCGGTCGTATCGTCGGGATCGCGGGACAAAATGGAGCAGGATGTCCGCCGCCTGCACGCGGCAGGCCTGTGGGCCACCATGCAACGAGACGACTGATCGGACGGTTACCGTAGCGACGTGCGTAAATGGAGCCGGAAGAACTCATTGAGCGGTCTCAAACTGCGATCGGAGATGGACGCGCGCGAAGCCAGCGTGCTGCGCTCGCTGGTCGGAGCCGTTTCGGGTCTGCTGGGTGAACGCGCCTCCTCGGCCCCCGAGGACGAGCTCGCCGCTCTCACCGGTCTGCGCAGCGGCAATATCACGCCGCCCGACGACCCGCGGCTGGCCCGGCTGCTGCCCGAATTCCATCGGGCCGAACCGGGCTCCCCCGACGCCGAACGAGCCGATCTGAACAGTGCACTGCGTGGCCTGCACGAGCCGGAGATCATCGACGCGAAACTGGCCGCTGCCGGGGTGGTGCTGCACACCCTCCCCGAGGACGGCGGCAAGATCGTGATCACTCCGGAAGAGGCCGATTCCTGGCTCACCGCACTCACCGATGTCCGGCTGGCCCTCGGCGTGGTGCTGGAGGTCGACGCCGACACGCCCGAGCAATTCCCGCCCGACGATCCGCGCGCTCCCCATCTGGACGTCTACCATTGGCTGACCTGGATGCAGGACTCCCTGCTGCAGGCGATGGCTCCGTGACCGCCGCGCCCGGGGCGCGGAACGCGCTCACCGATGTGGCGGGCCTGCTCGTCGGCCACCACCACATACTCGATCCGGACGCGACCCGCGGCTCCGGCGCGGCCACCGGCTGCACCGTGGTCCGCGCGCCGGGCGGCGCGGTCGCCGCGGTGGATGTCCGCGGCGGCGGCCCCGGCACCCGGGAGACCGATCTGCTCGACCCCGCCAACACGGTCCGGCAGGTACACGCGATCCTGCTCACCGGCGGCAGCGCCTACGGGCTGGCCGCCGCGGACGGGGTGATGCGCTGGCTGGAGGAACACGGCGAAGGGCTGCCCATGTCCCCCGAGGACCCCACCCGCGTGGTTCCGATCGTGCCCGGTGCCGTGATCTTCGACCTTCCGGTCGGCGACTGGAACACCCGCCCCACCGCCGAATTCGGTTATTACGCGGCCGACGCCGCCGGACCCGATTTCCTGCGCGGTTGTGTCGGCGCCGGGGTCGGGGCCCAGGCCGGCGCGATCAAAGGTGGTATCGGCAGCGCCAGTATCCGGTTCGACGAGGGCATCGCCGCCGGACTGACGGTGGGCGCGCTGGTCGTCGCCAACCCGGTCGGATCGGTGTTCGACCCCCGCACCGGGATACCGTGGGGTGCGGGCACCGACGGACCCGAGTTCTTCGGCCTGCGCCCAGGTACCGCCGAGGAACTCGCGGCCGCGAACGCGCTGGCCGTGAAGGGCACGGTACTCAACACCACGATCGGCGTGGTCGCCACCGACGCCCCGCTGGACCCGGCCGGATGCCGCCGCCTGGCCACGGTCGCGCACGACGGCCTGGCCCGGGCGGTCCGCCCGGCCCACTCCCCGCTCGACGGGGACACCTTCTTCGCGCTGGCCACCGGCACCGCGACACCGCCGGAGGGGCCTCGGCTGCCCGCCGCGTTCCCGGCCGACCTGGCGGTGGTCGACGCGCTGAGCACCGCGGCGGCGGTCTGCGTCGAACGCGCCGTGGTCGACGCGATCCGCACCGCCCACTCCGTGGCCGGCATCCCGGCGTACAGCGACCTGTTCGGTGCCTGATCGCCCCCGCTTCCGGCGAGGCGGCCCGGGAGCCCGGTGACCCGGGTTGCGGCGGTGGCCCATCCCGCACACGCCGATGTGCGCGCAGAGGGTAGGGGCCGTGCAGGGGTGCCGGGAATACCCGAATATCCTCGGCAGTTGTCGGCTGTGACCGGTCGGCGACGGCCGTGACAAGAGGTGGAAGGGTTCGATTGTGCTCGTGATCAGGGCCGACCTGGTGGATGCGATGGTCGCGCACGCGCGCGCCGACCATCCCGACGAGGCCTGCGGCATCATCGCGGGACCCGAGGGGTCCGACCGGCCCGAACGTTTCGTGGCCATGATGAACGCGGAGCGGTCGCCCACCTTCTACCGTTTCGATTCCGGCGAACAGCTGAAGGTCTGGCGGGCCATGGACGACGCCGACGAGGAGCCGGTGGTGATCTACCACTCGCACACCGCGACCGAGGCCTATCCCAGCCGTACCGATACCTCCTACGCCTCCGAGCCCGGCGCCCACTACGTGCTGATCTCCACCCGGGACGCCGAACGTCACGAGCTGCGCAGCTACCGGATCGTCGACGGCGAGGTCACCGAGGAGCCGGTCCGGATCGTCGACGCGTACGAAACCGCCTGACCGCCCCAGTTTCCCGACCCACATACCGAGTACAAGCGAGGAGCAGCACCATGCCGGTCACCGTGTCCATCCCGACCATCATGCGTACCCACACCGGAGGCGAGAAGCGCGTCGCGGCCGAGGGGGCCACGCTCGCCGCGGTGATCGATGACCTGGAGGCCAACCATCCGGGGCTGGCCGAGCGGCTGCTCAACGAGGGCAAGCTGAACCGGTACGTCAATATCTATGTCGACGACGAGGACGTGCGGTTCTCCGGCGGTCTGGAGACCGCCGTGGGCGAGGGCTCGACCGTGACGATCCTGCCGGCCGTCGCGGGCGGGGCCCGATAATTCCGTGGCACGCTACGAGTCACTGATCGCGACCCTCGGGAACACCCCGCTGGTCGGTCTGCGCACTCTGTCCCCACAGTGGGAGGGCGAGCAGCCGGTACGGCTGTGGGCCAAGCTCGAGGACCGCAACCCCACCGGGTCCATCAAGGATCGTCCCGCGCTGCGCATGATCGAGCAGGCCGAAGCCGACGGCCGGCTGACCCCCGGCTGCACCATTCTGGAACCCACCAGCGGCAACACCGGGATCTCGCTGGCCATGGCCGCGAAACTCAAGGGATACCGCCTGGTGTGTGTGATGCCGGAGAACACCTCGGTGGAGCGACGGCAATTGCTCACCATGTTCGGTGCCGAGATCATCGACTCGCCGGCGGCGGGTGGTTCGAACCAGGCGGTGGCCCGGGCCAAGGAGATCGCCGCCGCCAACCCGGACTGGGTGATGCTGTACCAGTACGGCAACCCCGCCAACGCGCTCGCCCACTACGAGACCACCGGCCCGGAAATTCTCGCCGATCTGCCCGAGATCACCCATTTCGTCGCCGGGCTGGGCACCACCGGCACCCTGATGGGGACGGGGCGGTTCCTGCGCGAGAAGGTCCCGAACATCGAGATCGTCGCAGCCGAACCCCGCTACGGCGAACTGGTCTACGGCCTGCGCAACATCGATGAGGGCTTCATTCCCGAACTGTACGACGAGTCGGTACTCACCAGCCGGTTCTCCGTGGGCCCCTACGACGCCGTGCGTCGCACCCGCGAACTGGTCCTCGAAGAGGGCATCTTCGCCGGTATCTCCACCGGCGCGATCCTGCACGCCGCACTCGGGGTCGCCCGGAAGGCGGTCGCCGCGGGCCGCCGCGCCGATATCGCCTTCGTCGTGGCCGACGGCGGCTGGAAATACCTGTCCACCGGCGCCTACGACGGCACCCTCGAAGAAGCCGAGGAACGGCTCGACGGCCAGCTCTGGGCCTGAGGTCACGACAACTCGGTACCCTCGGAAGCAACGCGCCGGGAGCTGTGGCGCGCGGCGAGGAGGAGATCGTCATGACCGGTGGTGGGCCGCTGGGCGCTTCGTTCGACCCCGACCGTATCGCCGCGCTCCGGCCCCCGCCGGGCGGTGGACCGGTTCCCGGCGGCTCGGGTTCCGGCGGGTACGCCACCACCCGTCGCACCTGGTCGCGAGCCGGGATCGTGACCGTTGCGTTCCTGATGGTGCTGTACCTGATCGAGTTCGTCGACGCGGTGATCGACTCGTCCATGGATCGAACGCTGGGCATCGAACCCCGCGAGGTCGACGGCCTGGACGGTATCGCCTTCGCGCCCCTGCTACACCACGGCTGGGACCATCTGATCGGCAATTCCCTGCCCGTGCTGATCCTCGGTTTCCTCACTTTGGCCACCGGCATCCGCCGGGGGCTGGCCGCCACCGCGATCGTCTGGCTCGTCGCCGGAGTGGGCACCTGGCTGACCGGGGGCGAGGGCACCGTGCACGTCGGCGCGTCCTCGCTGGTCTTCGGCTGGCTCACCTATCTCATCTGCCGCGGCTGGTTCGCCCGGCAGCTCGGGCAGATCGTACTGGGGCTGGTGGTCCTGGTCCTCTACGGCTCACTGCTGTGGGGCGTGCTACCCGGTCAGGACGGAATCTCCTGGCAGGGACACCTTTTCGGCGCTATGGGTGGACTGTTCGCCGGGTGGGTACTCTCCAGTGATGAACGTCGACACCGCCGTCAACTCCACACCGGGCCCCTCGCCTCGCCCCGGTGACCGTGGGTGCGGCCAGCATTTTCGGGGGATGCGGTCTTGAATCGGGAAACCTCGTGGCAGCATGGTGACATGCGCCTCACCGTCCTCGGGTGCTCGGGCAGTGTGTCCGGCCCGGATTCCCCCGCGTCGGGTTATCTGCTCACCGGTCCGGACATGTCGCCGGTGGTTATCGATTTCGGTCCGGGCATTCTCGGTGCGCTGCAGCGATTCGCCGATCCGGGCGAGGTGTCGATCTTCCTCACCCATCTGCACGCCGACCATTGCCTCGATCTTCCCGGGCTGCTGGTGTGGCGGCGCTACCACCCGGCACCCCCCTCGGGGCGGGCGATCGTCCGCGGCCCCTCCGACGCCCCGCTGCGGATCGGTAACGCCTCGGCCGAGGTCGGCGGGGAATGCGACGACTGGTCCGATGTGATCGATTTCCGCCCCTGGAACGAGGGCGAGACGGTGGAGTTCGGTCCCGGGCACACCCTCACCGCGCGGCGGATGTTCCACCCGCCGGAGTCCTACGGTCTGCGGATCGTCACCGCCGCCGGCCGCACCTTCGTCTACACCGGCGATACCGCGGTCTGTCCGGCCGTCCAGGAACTCGCCCGGGGTGCCGATGTTCTCCTGGCGGAGGCGTCGTGGACCCACGATCCCGCCAATCGCCCGGCGGGCGTCCACCTTTCGGGCACCGAAGCCGGCCGTATCGCCGCCGAGGCCGGAGTCGGGGAACTCCTGCTCACCCATATTCCACCGTGGACCTCCCGCGAAGACGTCATCGCCGAGGCCAAGGCCGAGTTCACCGGGCCTGTGCACGCGGTGACCCCGGGCGAGTCCTTCGACCTGTAGACCCAGGCATGCCCCGGCACGGGTACCCCACTACGCTGAGCCCGTGTCGAGACGAGCCGATGGCAGGGCGGACGACGAACTCCGCGAGGTACGGATAACTCGAGGCTTCACCACGCACCCGGCGGGTTCGGTGCTGGTGGAGTTCGGGCAGACCCGGGTGATGTGCACGGCCAGCGTCACCGAGGGGGTGCCGCCGTGGCGACGCGACTCGGGCCTCGGCTGGCTCACCGCCGAATACGCGATGCTGCCGGCCGCCACCCACACCCGCAGCGGCCGGGAATCGGTCAAGGGCAGGGTCGGCGGGCGCACCCAGGAGATCAGCCGGCTGGTCGGCCGCTCCCTGCGGGCCTGTATCGACCTCGCCGCCATCGGGGAGAACACCATCGCCGTCGACTGTGATGTGCTGCAGGCCGACGGCGGCACCCGGACCGCCGCGATCACCGGCGCCTATGTGGCGCTCGCGGACGCGATCACCTATCTGGGCGCGGCCGGGGCGCTGGCGGATCCGCAACCCATCTCCTGCGCCATCGCCGCGGTGAGTGTCGGTGTGGTGGACGGACGGGTCCGGCTGGATCTCCCCTACGAGGAGGATTCGCGGGCCGAGGTCGATATGAACGTGGTCGCCACCGATACGGGCACCCTGGTGGAAATCCAGGGCACCGGTGAGGGCGCGACCTTCCCGCGGTCCACTCTCGACAAATTGCTCGATTCGGCGCTGGCCGGGTGCGAACAGCTGTTCGCCGTCCAGAAGGAAGCGCTGGCGCTGCCCTATCCCGGCGTGCTGCCCGAGGCCACCGAAACCTCGAAGAAGAAGTGATGACGCGTCGGGTTCTGCTCGCCAGCCGCAACGCCAAGAAACTGACCGAACTGCGCCGCATCCTCGACGAGGCCGGAGTCGCGGGTCTGGAGATCGTGGGCCTCGACGATGTACCGGAGTATCCGGAAGCTCCGGAGACGGGCGCGACCTTCGAGGAGAACGCACTGGCCAAGGCGCGCGACGGCGCGCGCGCCACGCGGTTGCCCTGTATCGCCGACGATTCCGGTATCGCGGTGGACGCGCTCAACGGGATGCCCGGGGTGCTGTCGGCGCGGTGGTCGGGCCGCCACGGTGACGATGCCGCGAACAACGCGCTGTTGCTGGCGCAGTTGTCCGATACCCCCGACGAACGCCGCGGCGCCAGTTTCGTCTCCGCGTGCGCGCTGGTGATCCCGGCGGGCGCGGAAATCGTGGTGCGCGGCGAATGGCCGGGCACCATCGCGCGGGAGCCGCAGGGCGACGGTGGGTTCGGCTACGACCCGCTGTTCCACCCGGACGGCGGGGAACTCAGCGTCGCCCAGCTCACCCCGGCGCAGAAGGACGGGGCGTCCCATCGGGGCCGCGCGCTGGCGCAACTGCTGCCGGCGCTCGCCGCGCTGGCGGGCTGAGCCGGCGCCGGGTGGTCAGACCCCGAAGTCCCGCTTGACCTGCTGAGTGTTGCGGTGCTCGACGAAGAACGACAGCAGCGGAATGGTGCCCGCGAGCAGCGTGCCGACGGTGCGTTTGATCGGCCAGCGCACCTTCACCGCCAGATCCGCGGTGAGGATCAGATAGATGAAGTACGCCCAGCCGTGTACCACCGCGATCCAGCTGGGTGTATCCACACCGAATCCGTATTTGGCGATCATCTCGGCGGTGAGGAACAGCAGCCACAGACCGGTGACCCAGGCCAGGACGCGGTAGCGCAGTAGCGCGCCCGCGATCCGCCGGTCGCCGGTCGGCGCGGCGGCGCCGGCCTCGGGTGCGGTGGTGGCGTTTTCGCTCGCGGTCAACCCGCGCTCCTCTCGGTATCGCGGGCCGGGCCCGCCGTGCTGCCCGCGGCGTTCAAACGGGCCAGGTAGCTGTTGTATTCGGCGAGCACCGGATCATCGTCGCGGGCGGCTCGCGGGCGTTCGGGCAGGAAACCGGCCGGGATCTCCCGCGGCCCGGCCGCCGGGGCGCCGCGCCGGCCGGCGAACAGTCCGGTGCGGGTGTTCGAAGGGCCGGACCCGGTGTCCGGCGGGTCCGCGCCCGGTTCGGTGCTCACACCGGACGGTTCGGTGCCGGCGGTCTCTGTTTCCAACCGCACGAACCGGAAGTAGGCGAACAAGGCGAACCCGGCGAACAGCGGCCACTGCAATGCGTACCCGAGGTTCTGTGCGGTGCCGCTCGCCGAGGAGAACCGCTCCCACTGCCACCAGCCCAGGGCCAGCGCGGCCAGTGCCAGCACGACCACCAGCAGGACCAGGGCCGGGCGATGCACGGTGCGGCGAGGTGTTGCGGACACGGCTACCACGGTACCCGTCTACTACATGGACCGTAGTGTGAGGTGGGTATCGCGGCAGCCGGTATCGCCGCCGGTCAGAACTTGTAGACGACCCCGGTCAGGCGCTCGGACTCCGCCCACAGCCGCTGCCACAGGTCGGTGTTCTTGGACAGGCGGGTGGACGGGGACGCCTCCACCGGGCCCTGGGACTGGAACAACCGGGTCGGACCCCAGTACGTATCGGGATCGGCGTCGGCTGTGGTGGCCGCGAACAGCGTCGAATGCGCCGCCTTCGCCGGCGCGTGCCCGACCAGCCGGATCACCGGTTTGCTGACCCAGTCCAGCGGGGTCTCGGTGCGGGTGAACAGTTCGGTGGCCGATACCCCCGGGTGCACCCCGTAGGAACGTTTCGCCGAACCGGCCGCCGCCAGCCGGCGCTGGAGTTCGCGGGCGAACATGAGGTTCGACAGTTTGGCCTGGGCGTAGGCCAGGTTGCGCTGGTAGCGGCGGTTCTCGTAGTTCAGGTCGTCGACCCAGAACTTGGGGGTCTGCTTGTGGGCGATACTGGCCAGGGTCACCACCCGGTCGCGCATCCGGTCCAGCAGCAGCCCGGTCAGCGCGAAATGGCCGAGATGGTTCACGCCGAACTGGGTTTCGAAGCCGTCCACGGTCCGCGAGAACGGCACGTTCATCAGGCCGGCATTGTTGACGAGTACATCGAATTCTCCGGTCTGCTCGGCGAATTCCCGGACCGAGGACAGATCGGCCAGGTCGAGCCGACGGACGCGGAGGTCGCCGCCGATGGCATCGGCGACCTCCTGTGCCTTCCCGGTATTGCGGCAGGCCATCACGACGGTGGCCCCTTTGCCGGCGAGTACTTTTGTGGTCTCGGCTCCGAGTCCGCCGTTGGCGCCGGTGACGACGAATGTGCGTCCGCGCTGGTCGGCTATCTGATCAGGTTTCCACGCCATGGTCCGACCTTACTTCTGAGTAAGATCGTGGGGAAGAGCGGTCCGCGCCTCCGGTGTCGAGCGGGCAGGCCAGGCCGGTCCGCGACTGGGCGCACGGCTGTCGGTGCGGCGCAGTAGGCTGCCCGAGTGCCCGAACTCCCGCCCGTATCAGACCTGCTGGCGACCGCTGTGACCGCGCTCGGCGGTAAGGAACGCCCGGGTCAGATGACGATGGCCGCGGCGGTGGACAACGCCATCGAGAACAAAGAGCATCTGGCCGTCCAGGCGGGGACCGGCACCGGGAAATCGCTCGCCTATCTGGTGCCCAGCCTGCGGTACGCGGTGCGGACCGGGCGCACGGTGGTGATCTCCACCGCGACCATCGCGCTGCAGCGCCAGCTGGTGGACCGGGATCTCCCCCGCCTCGCCCAGGCGCTGACTAAACCGCTGGGCCGCACGCCGGAGTTCGCGATCCTCAAGGGCCGCAACAACTACCTGTGCCTGAACAAGATCAACAGCGCCGTCCCGGAAGAGCCCGCCGAGGCCGAACTGTTCGATGCGTTCGCGGTCTCGCGGCTCGGCCGCGAAGTGAAACGGCTCAACGAATGGGCCTCCGACACCGAGACCGGCGACCGCGACGAGCTCACCCCGGGCGTCGGCGACCGTGCCTGGCGGCAGGTGAGCGTGTCCGCGCGCGAATGTCTGGGCAAATCACGCTGCCCGTTCGGGCAGGATTGTTTCGCCGAACGGGCCCGGGCCGAATCCGCGCAGGCCGATATCGTCGTCACCAATCACGCCCTGCTGGCCATCGACGCCATCAGCGGTGTGCAGATCCTGCCCGAACACGATCTGGTGGTGGTCGACGAGGCGCACGAACTCGTCGACCGGGTCACCGGGATCGCGACCGCCGAGTTGTCCGCCACCGCCATCGGCACCGCCGCCCGGCGCTGCGCGAAACTCATCGACGAGCGGGAGGTCGACCGGCTGGAGGAGGCCGCCGAGGCCTGGCACACCGCACTCGACGAACTGCCGCCCACCCGCTGGGACACACTGCCCGAGGGCATCGCCGGAGTGCTGGCGCTCGTCCGGGACGCCGCCTGGAACGCCCGCACCGCGCTCAACCCGCAGGGCTCCGGCGGCAACGACCCCGAGGCCGCCGCCGGCCGGAATATGGCCATCGCCGGAGTGGAGGAGATCCACGACAGCGCGGTCCGCGCGCTCACCGCCTTCGACGAGCCCGACGCCGCGGTCCGCCGCGATGTGGTGTGGCTGTCGGCCGACGAGGTTCGCGGCGTCACCCGGCGCACCCTGCGGATGGCCCCGCTCGCCGTGGGCGGGCTGTTGCGCAGTCAATTGTTCGGCGCCGCAACGGTCGTCCTCACCTCGGCGACGCTGCAGATCGGCGGAAACTTCGACGGTCTGGCCCGCACCTGGGGCCTGCCGCCGCAATCGAACAGCCGCGTCGACCCGGCGACGGCCAACAGCGCCGAGGCACCGAGCGACGCCGATACGGTGCGCTGGTCCTCGCTGGACGTCGGTTCGCCGTTCGATCACGCCAAATCCGGAATTCTCTACGTCGCCAAACATCTCCCGGCCCCGGGCCGCGACGGCCTGCCCCCGGCCTACCTGGACGAGATCGAGCGGCTGGTGGGGGCCGCGGGCGGACGCACCCTGGGGCTCTTCTCGTCCATGCGGGCGGCGAAGGCGGCCACCGAGGTGCTGCGCAAACGCCTGGACACCCCGATCCTGTGCCAGGGCGAGGATTCCACCGGCGCCCTGGTGCGCAAATTCGCCGACGACCCGGAAACCTCCCTGTTCGGTACCCTCTCGCTCTGGCAGGGCGTCGACGTGCCCGGTCCCTCGCTGAGCCTGGTGATCCTGGACCGTATCCCGTTCCCCCGGCCCGACGATCCGCTGCTGGCCGCGCGGCAGCGCGCCGTGGAATCGCGCGGCGGCAACGGTTTCCTCACGGTCGCCGCGAGCCACGCGGCCCTGCTCCTGGCCCAGGGCACGGGCCGGTTGCTGCGCAGCGTCGACGACCGCGGCGTCGTCGCCATCCTCGATCCCCGGCTGGCCACCGCACGCTACGGCGGTTTCCTGCGCGCCTCCCTGCCCCCGTACTGGGAGACGGCCGACCCGGCCGTGGTGGAGAAGGCACTGCGCCGGCTCTCCGCCGCCGCGACGGTCTGATCGGCACCGCTCAGAGCACTGATTTGAAGGTCAGGACGAGCACCGCCGCGACCACGGCGACCACCACCGCGACCAGACCCCAGACCACGCCGCCGCGCGCCCACGGACGGTTTCCGTCCACCGAGAAACGGCCCGGGCCGGTGAACGCCAGGGCCGCTGCCGCCACGGCGTAGAGCAGGCCCGTCTCGTAACCCTTGCCGGTGAGCAGCCCGCCGTCGAAGGTCGTATGGATGATGACGAGGGTGGTACCCAGCACGATGGCCGCGCCCAGCGGAGACAGCACGCCGAGGGCCAGTAGCAGCCCGCCGGTGAATTCGCTGAGTCCGGCCAGCGTGCCGAAGAAGGTGCCCGGGTTGAAGCCCATCTGCTCGAAACCGGCATTGTTGGCGGTCAGGCCCGGGCCGTCGAACCAGCCGAAGAGTTTCTGGCTGCCGTGTGCGGCGATGAGCAGACCGAAGACCACCCGCAGAATCAAGAGGCCGATATCGGTGGACAGAGCTCGATCTCTGGTCGCCGGTACCGCGGTGCGGTCCAGCGTCGACCCGACTGTCATATGAACCCCTCCTTGCAATCCGGATAGTTAGCCACGGAAACAAACGGACCGAGGTCCTCTTGTTCAGGCTATCGGTTGCCGACCGGGCTCTCTAGCAGGCTATTCCGCCAGGAAGAAGAAATATCCGAGGAAGATCAGGGTCAGCACCCACATCACCGGATGTACCTCGCGGATCCGGCCGCGGGCCACCATCACCACCGGGTAGAAGATCATTCCCATGGCCAGCCCGTTCGCGATGGAGTACGTCAACGGCATCATCACGATGGTGATGAACGCCGGAACCGCGAACTCCAGCCGGGTCCAGTCGATATCCCCCAGCGACCGGGCCATGAGCACCCCGACCACGATCAGCGCCGCCGCGGTCACCGCCCCCGACGCCGCCACCACCGAGAGGATCGGATAGCAGAACATGGCCACCGCGAACCAGGCGGCCGTCGCCACCGCGGTCAGACCGGTCCTACCGCCCGCCGACACCCCGGCTGTCGATTCCACATACGCCGTGGTGGTGGAGGTGCCGATCACCGCACCGGCCATGGTGCCCACCGCGTCGGCGGACAGTGCGCTCGCGGCCCGCGGCAGCTCACCCTTGCTGTTCAGCAGGCCCGCCTGGTTGGCGACGCCGATGAGTGTGCCCGACGCGTCGAAGAAATCGACGAACAGCATGGTCAGCACCACCACGGCCATCTGCGCGGTGAACGCGTCGGGCAGATGGATGATCGCCTGCCCGAAGGTTTGGTCCAGCCCTCGGGGCAGCGCCGCGACACCGTCGGGCACATCCACCAGGCCGGCGACCATCCCGACCACCGCCGTCAGCACGATGCCGTACAGCACCGCCCCGTGCCAGCCGCGGACCAGGAAGATCACCGTAACCACCAGGCCGAACAACGCCAGCACCGTCGTGCCCTGAGTGAAATCGCCGAGCTTCACCAGCGTCGAATCACTGTCGACCACGATGCCCGCGTTCTTGAACCCGAGAAACGCCACGAACACGCCGACCCCGGCCGCGACCGCCAGTTTCAGCTGCAGCGGGATCGCGTTGAGGATCTTCTCCCGGATCCTGGTCACCGCGAGGACGAAGAAGATCACACCCGACAGGAATGTGCCCGACAGCGCGACCTGCCAGGGAATGCCCATACCCAGCACCACCGAGAACGCGAAGAACGCGTTCAGGCCCATCCCCGGCGCCAGCGCGATCGGATACCGCGCCCACAACCCCATGACCAGGGACCCGGCCACCGCCGAGACCGCGGTCGCGGTGAACACGGCCTGGGCCGGGATGCCCTGGTCGCCCAGCGCGCCCTGGTCACCCAGGATGGAGGGGTTGACCGCGAGCACGTAGCACATGGCCAGGAACGTCACCGTGCCCGCCATGAGCTCGCGGCGCATGGTCGACCCGTGCACCCCGACAGCGAAGTAGGTATCGATACGCCCGCGGGTCCGGGTCAGAAGATCGGTGGCCATGGGACCTCCAGTCGGCTGGATATGACACCCGCCCACGCGCGGACGGGGAGCGGACCGGAGTCCGGCAGGAACTCGCCGGGCACCACTCCGGCCGGTACCCGGCGCGTACGCACCGAACCGAACCAGAAGGCGACAGCCCCGTATGCCCCTACTGGGTGAGCGCGCAGCACACAGTGGGAGGTCCGGCGCCCGGCAGCGCCAGTGTGGAACGGTATCCGATACCTGTGACGAACCGAAGTTCGCACCACCCCGACGCAGGGTCGCGCGTTGATCGACGCCGGCGGTCAGGCGTTGACCACCCGGCCCAGCTCCGCGGGCGTGGCCAGCAGCTCGTGGGCCGGCAGCACCCGGACCGTGTAGCCGACCGCGCCCGCGCGCGGCACCGGCGTCTCGACGGTGAAGACCGCGAGCGCGGATTCGTCGGACTCGGCGCCGGTGCAGGCCATCGCCACGGTCCTGGTGTCGGTCAGCTCGTCCTCGGGCGTGACCCGCCCGAGCACGGCCTGAACCGTCACGTCGCCGGGTCCGAGGCCACCGAGATCCACCCGCGCGGTCAACGACAGCGGCGCCCCGATCACGGGGGCGTCCGGAAGACCGGCCGCGTCCACCTGCGCCACCCGCACCCGCGGCCACGCGTTGTCCACCCGCCTGCGGTATTCGGCCATCTCCCGCGCACCCCGCAGGTTCTCCCCGGTGATCCGACGGGACGCCGCGGCGGCCGGCAGGTAGTAGCGCTCGGTGTACTCGCGCACCATCCGGTCCGCGAGTACTTCGGGGCCGAGAACGCGCAGTGTGTGGCGCACCATCTCGACCCAGCGGCCCGGGACACCGGCCGCGTCGCGCTCGTAGAAACGCGGCGCGACCGTCCGCTCCATCAGCTCGTAGAGTGCGCTCGCCTCCAGATCGTCGCGGCGCTCGTCGTCGGACACGCCGTCGGCGGTCGGGATCGCCCACCCATTCTCCCCGTCGAACATCTCGTCCCACCAGCCGTCGCGGATCGACAGGTTCAACCCACCGTTGAGTGCCGATTTCATCCCGGACGTACCGCACGCCTCCAGCGGCCGCAGCGGGTTGTTCAACCACACATCACAACCCCAGTACAGGTACCGGGCCATCGACATGTCGTAATCGGGCAGGAACACGATCCGGTGGCGCACCGCCGGATCGTCGGCGAACCGCACCACCTGCTGGATCAGCGCCTTACCGCCCTCGTCCGCGGGATGGCTCTTACCCGCCACCACCAACTGGACCGGCCGGTCGGGGTCCAGCAGCAGCTCCCGCAACCGCCGCGGATCGCGCAGCATCAGGGTCAGCCGCTTATAGGTCGGGACGCGGCGGGCGAAGCCGATGGTCAGCACCTCGGGGTCGAATACCGAATTCACCCACTCCAGCTCGGCATCGGCCGCGCCCCGCTGCCGCCACGACTCGCGCAACCGCCGCCGCACCTCCCGCACCAGCTTCGCGCGCAGCGTTGCGCGGATCGACCAGAGCCGCTCCGGCGCCAGCTCACCCAGCGCCTCCCAGATCCGCGGACGGTCGCCGGTATCGAGCCCCTCCCCCCATTCCCGGGCGGCCCAGGTGGGCGCGTGCACCCCGTTGGTCACCGAGCCGATCGGCACCTCGGCGGCATCGAAACCGGGCCACAGCGAGTCGAACATGCGCCGGCTCACCGCGCCGTGCAGGCGGGAGACCCCGTTCGCGCGCTGCGCCAGCCGCAAACCCATATGGGCCATATTGAATACCGCGGGATCGTCCTCCCGGCCCAGCGCGATGATCCGGTCCACCGTGATCCCGGGCAGCAGCGGCGATTCCGATTCCCCGGACGAGCCACCGAAATACCGGTGTACCAGTGAGACCGGGAACCGGTCGATCCCGGCCGGCACCGGTGTATGCGTGGTGAAGACCGTCCCCGCACGCACCGCCGCGAGCGCGGTATCGAAGTCGTGGCCCGCGGCCAGATACTCCCGTATCCGCTCCAGCCCCAGGAAACCCGCGTGGCCCTCGTTCATATGGAAGACCTCGGGGTCCGGGAGCCCGGTGGCCGCGGTGTAGGCCCGGACCGCCCGCACGCCGCCGATACCGGCGAGGATCTCCTGCTCGATCCGGTGTCCCTGGTCGCCGCCGTAGAGCCGGTCGGTCACCGACCGCAGCTCCGGATCGTTGGCCGCGATATCGGAGTCCAGCAGTAGCAGCGGCACCCGTCCCACTTGCGCGATCCATACCCGAGCCGCCAGCACACGCCGGTCCGGCAGCGCCACGTGCACCAGCACCGGCGCGCCGTCGGCGGTCAGCGACCGCAACGGCAGCCCCTGCGGATCCAGCGCCGGATACCGCTCGACCTGCCGGCCGTCGGCGGTCAGCGACTGCCGGAAATACCCGGACCGATACAGCAGCCCCACCCCGATCAGCGGCAACCCCAGATCCGATGCCGCCTTCAGATGGTCCCCGGCCAGGATGCCGAGCCCACCCGAATAGTTGGGCAGCGCCTCGGTCACCCCGAACTCCATCGAGAAGTAGGCGATCCCCCGCACACCCGCGTCCGGGACCGGGCGATCCAGATACGCCCGCAGCTCCGCGGCCACCGCATCGACCCGTGCACAGAACTCCGCGTCACCGGCGAGTTCGTCCAACCGTTCCGGCGGCACCTCCCCCAGCATCCGTACCGGATCGTGCCCGGTCTCCGCCCACCGGCGCGGATCCAGGGCGGCGAATACATCCTGGGTCGGACCGTGCCACGACCAGCGCAGATTGGTGGAGAGCTCGTCCAGCGCGGCCAGCCGCTCCGGCAGGTGGGCGCGGACGGTGAACCGACGCAGTGCCTTCATCCGCCCGAGCTTATTGGGAGGGGTGAACGGTGAAGCGGCTGGCCTGCCGCCCGCGTCCGGTTTCCGCACCGCAGTCGTTGCCAATAACGTGGTGAGGATGACCGGCCGCATCGCCATTGATGACACCGCCCCGCACGTCCCCGGCGGCTACCCGGCGAAGGCCGTGGTCGGGGAGGTTTTCCCGGTGCGTGCCGTGGTGTGGCGGGACGGGCACGGCGCGGTCGGCGCCACCTTGGCGGTGCGTGCGCCGGGCTCGTCGCGTTCGATCCGGGTCCCGATGACCCCCGATTACGAACCCGATGTCTTCAACGGTGTCTTCACGCCCACGGCGCCCGGGGTGTGGCATTTCCGGGTCGAGGGCTGGGCGGATTCCATAGCGACCTGGCGGTCGGCGGTGGAGGCGAAACTGGCGGTCGGGCAGAGCGCGGCGGATCTGGACAACGATCTGGAGATCGGGGCCCGGCTGCTGGACCGGGCGGCGCAGGCCGTACCGAAGCGGGAGTTCGAGCGGCTGCGGGCGGCGGCGGCCGCGCTCCGCGGCGCCGACCCGCTCCCGGCGCGGGTGGCTCCGGCGTTCACCGACGAGGTCACCGAGATCCTGCGGCGGACCCCGCTGCGGGAGTTGCTCACGCGCGGGCCGCAGTATTCGGTGCTGGTGGAGCGCTCGCGGGCCCGCACCGGGTCCTGGTACGAATTCTTCCCCCGTTCGACCGGCGGACGCGCCGCCGACGGGTCCCCGGTGCACGGCACCTTCGCGACCGCCGCGAACGAACTGCCCCGGATCGCGTCCATGGGTTTCGACGTGGTCTACCTGCCGCCGATCCATCCCATCGGCGTGGTGAACCGCAAAGGCCGCAACAACGCGCTCACCGCCGGTCCCGGCGATGTCGGCTCACCGTGGGCGATCGGTTCGGCCGAGGGCGGTCACGACGCGTTCCACCCGCAACTGGGTACCGAGGCCGATTTCACCGCCTTCGTCCGTACCGCGACGGACCTCGGCCTCGAGGTCGCGCTGGACCTGGCCTTACAGTGCGCGCCCGACCATCCGTGGGTGAGCGCGCACCCGGAATGGTTCACCACGCTGCCCGACGGCACCATCGCCTACGCCGAGAACCCGCCGAAGAAGTACCAGGACATCTATCCGCTCGATTTCGACCACGACCCGGACGGCCTGTACGCCGCGGTACTGCGGGTGGTGCGGTACTGGGTCGGGCTCGGCGTGCGGATCTTCCGGGTCGACAACCCGCACACCAAACCGGCCGATTTCTGGGAGTGGCTGATCGCCGCGGTGCGCCGCACGGATCCGGACGTGATCTTCCTGTCCGAGGCGTTCACCTATCCCGCGCGGCTCTACGGTCTGGCGCGACGCGGTTTCAGTCAGTCCTACACGTACTTCACCTGGCGCACGCATAAACACGAGCTCACCGAATTCGGTCTGGAGCTCGCCGCCAAAGCCGACGAAGCCCGGCCCAACCTCTTCGTCAATACGCCCGACATCCTGCACGAAAGCCTGCAGCACGGCGGTCCGGGGATGTTCGCGATCCGCGCGGTCCTGGCCGCGACCCTGGGCCCCAGCTGGGGGGTGTACTCGGGTTACGAACTGTACGAGCACCGGGCGGTACGCCCCGGCAGCGAGGAGTATCTGGATTCGGAGAAGTACGAGCTGCGACCGCGCCCGTTCGCCGAGGCCCGCGCCCGCGGCGAATCCCTCGAACCACTGCTCACCCGGCTCAACGAGATCCGCCGCCGCCATCCGGCGCTACAGCAACTGCGCTGCCTGCACTTCCACCACATCGACAACGACAACCTGCTCGCCTATTCGAAGATCGACCCCGCGACCGGCGACGCGGTCCTGGTGGTGGTGAACCTGAACCCCTTCACCGCCGAACAGGGCATGCTGTCGCTGGACCTGCCCGCCATCGGCCGGGAATGGCACGACCACCCGGTGGTCCACGACGAGATCAGCGGCGAGCGGTACCACTGGGCACAGACCAACTACATCCGGCTCGATCCCGCGCACGCGGTCGCCCACATCATCGCGCTCCCCCCGGTGCCCCATCACGCCCGCGCCGCCCTGGCGTACCGGCGCGGGTTCCGGTGACACCGTGATGGACCGCCGCGACCTGCTGCTCCTCGCCGCGGGCACCCACCCCGACCCGCATACGGTGCTCGGCGCGCACCCGCACCCCGACGGCACCGCGGTACGAGTGCTGCGACCCGCCGCGGAATCGGTGTCGGTGCTGGTCGGCGGCGTCGATCATCCGCTGGACTCGCTGGGGCACGGCGTCTTCACGGCCGTGCTGCCCTACCCCGAGATCCTCGACTACCGCGTCGTCACCGTGCACCCCCGCCGACCGGCCACCGTGACCGCCGACGGCTACCGCTTCCTACCCACCCTCGGCGAGCTGGACCTGCATCTCATCGGCGAGGGCCGGCACGAACGATTGTGGGAGGTACTGGGCGCGCATCCGCGTACCTATCGTGGTCTCGACGGTGAAGTCGCCGGTGTCTCCTTCGCGGTCTGGGCGCCGAACGCCCGCGGCGTCACCGTGTTCGGCGATTTCGATCGCTGGCAGGGCGGTACCTGGCCGATGCGCTCGCTCGGGGAGTCGGGGGTGTGGGAGGTCTTCGTCCCCGGCGCGGCGCCCGGTGACCGCTACAAGTACCGGGTGCACGGGGCCGACGGGCGGATCACCGATCACGCCGACCCGGTCGCGTTCGCCACCGAGGTCCCACCGGCGACCGCGTCGGTCGTCACCACGACCGAGCACCGATGGACCGATCAGGGCTGGCTCACCGCCCGCGGCCACACCGATCCGGCGCGTGCCCCGTTCAGTGTCTTCGAAGTACATCTCGCGTCCTGGCGGCCGGGACTGGACTACCGCGAACTCGCCACCGAACTCAGCGAATATGTACGCGGGCTCGGTTTCACCCATATCGAACTGCTCCCCGTGGCCGAACATCCCTTCGGCGGATCCTGGGGATATCAGGTCACCTCGTACTACGCCCCGACCGCACGCTTCGGCAGCCCGGACGATTTCCGCGCCTTCGTCGACCATCTGCACGCCGAAGGTATCGGCGTCATCCTCGACTGGGTTCCCGCGCATTTCCCGCGCGACGCCTGGGCGCTGGCGCGTTTCGACGGCACCCCCCTGTACGAACACCCGGACCCGCGCCGCGGCGAACAGCCCGAATGGGGCACTTACACGTTCGACTACGGACGGCCCGAAGTACGGAACTTCCTGGTCGCCAACGCCCGGTTCTGGGTCGAGGAGTTCCATATCGACGGCCTGCGCGTAGACGCGGTCGCGGCCATGCTCTACCTCGACTACGCCCGGCCCGGCGGCGGCTGGGAACCCAATGTCCACGGCGGCCGTGAGAACCTCGAGGCCGTCGCCTTCCTCACCGAACTCAACGACAGCCTGCACACCGCGTATCCGGGTGTCGTCACCATCGCCGAGGAATCCACCACCTGGGCCGGCGTCACCCGCGCCACCGAGGTCGGCGGACTCGGCTTCTCCATGAAATGGAATATGGGCTGGATGCACGACACTCTCGGCTATCTGGGCCGAGACCCCGTGCACCGCACCTGGCACCACAACGAGATCACCTTCTCGCTCATGTACGCGTGGAGCGAGAACTATGTCCTACCCATCAGCCATGACGAGGTAGTGCACGGCAAGGGCACACTGTGGACCCGGATGCCCGGAGACGAGTTCACCAAAGCCGGCGGGGTCCGCGCGCTGCTCGCCTACATGTGGGCCCACCCGGGTAAGCAACTGCTGTTCATGGGCCAGGAGTTCGGGCACTACCGCGAATGGTGGCACGACCACAGTCTCGACTGGCACGAACTCGACAATCCGCTGCACCGCGGCGTCCAGCTGCTGGTGGCCGACCTCAACCGGGTCTATCGCGACCATCCCGCACTCTGGAGTCAGGACACCACCCCCGGCGGCCACTCCTGGATCACCGCAGACGACCGGGAGTCCAACGTTCTCGCGTTCCTCCGCCACGGCGCCGACGGCAGCACGGTCGCCTGTATCTGCAATTTCTCCGGCGCCACCTACCGTGACTACCGGATCGGCCTGCCCGCCGCCGGGCACTGGACAGAAATCCTGAACACCGACGCGCTCGAATACGGCGGCACCGGCTCGGGCAATCTCGGCCTGGTACACGCCGACCCGGTCAGCCGCCACGACCGTCCCGCGTCGGCCGCGCTCACGCTGGGCCCGCTCAGCGTCATCTGGCTGACCCCACGCCCCTGAACAGCCGCACTTTCCCCGGACAGGTACGACCGACCACCAGCGCCGAGCCGACGCAGCCCTGAGAACGTCTGCGAATCCGAGAGATCTCGGGGGCGCCCCGCGAAACCCCGGCTCATGCAGTGGCGTCGGCGTCCGACCTCCTCGGCGCCCCATGGTGCCGAGCTCGGCGAGGCCCGCAACGGTCGAGGCCTGCGAGCATCCCGAGACCTGGGAATATCTCGGTGTTGTCGCGCCGACCTCGACTCATGCGAATGCGTCGGCATCCACCATCCCGGCCACCCGCCGGCGCCGAGTCCTACGAGGCCCTGAAAGGGTCGAGGCCCGTCCCGCCCCTTGGCCGAAGGTGCTCAATGGTCGCGCTCTATGGA
>NZ_JBKOOL010000092.1:0-22779 GCF_046764065.1 Nocardia sp. NPDC002869 | reverse complement strand
GGCCCACCCCGGTGGGCCCGGCCGAAACCGCTCGGTTCAGACGGGAGTGACCGCCCCTTGTGTCAGCTGCCGGCCCGCTGCCGCCAGCACCGCGTGCGCGGCGTCGGAAAGCTCTTCGGCGCGCACCGCTCGCTCACACCGCCGGGCCAGCTCTTTCCGGTCGGTGCCCGCCTGTTCCACCGGCGCCAAGACCACCTCAGCGGTCAGGTTCCGGGCCCGCAATATCCGCACGATCGAACCGACCAGGGTGTCGTCCCCGACGAAACCCGGGATGGTGGACCGGTTTCCGTGCGCGTCCAGGTACCGCAGCCGGACCGGCTGCACCGGGGTCGCGGTATCGACCGCGGCCTGGAACAGCGCGGGCCGCAACGTCCCGTAGGCACGGCCGCACCAGGTGGTGCCCTCCGGGAAGAATCCGATCCGTTCACCCGCGGCGAGCCGGTGCCCGACCTGCTCGATCACCTCTGGCAGGCGGCGCAGGTGTTCCCGCTCGATCGGGATCACCCGCATCACCCGGGCGAGCGTGCCGAGCACCGGCCAATCGATCAGATCCGCCCGCGCCACGAATGCGAGCGGCTGCACCGAGGCGAGGACGACGATATCCGCCCAGCCGATATGTCCACAGGCGACGAGCACTCCGGTGCCCGGCGCGGCGTATCGCGGCCCGATCGCCGCGGCTCCCGTGCGCCGGTCCACCACCCGCAGCCGGATACCGCACGCACGCAGGAGGGTCCGGGCGAACCGCCGCTGCACCCCCGAACGCCGGGACGGCGGCGTGACGAGGTGCACGAACGGATAGGCGAGCAGCACCGAGACGGCTCCCGCCGCCCGCAACCCGGCCCGGGCGACACCGATCTCGGGGCGTTGCTGCACACAACCGGTCCCGCACGGGCTCACCGGCATCCAGGCGTGCGGGGCGGCAGCCTGCACCGGTGCCCGGTCCACCTGCTGCGCGACGGTTTCCATCACGTCACCGCCCGCCGTCGAAATTCGCGGCCGCGCCACGTAACCGATCCAGATACCGGGTGTTGATGGTGTCGAGTCCCAGCAACACCACGAAATCCGCCACGGCGAAATCCGGATCGTGCGCGGGCTCCCCGCAGATCTCGGCGCCGAGCCGCAGGTAGCCGTTGAGCAGCGGCGGCAGTTTGGGGCGTCCGGGGGCGGGCAGCTCGTCGAGGGCCACCCCGTCGACCACTACGGGACGATAGGGGCGGACGCGCCTCTCGGGCGCGCAGGCGTGTTTGCCGAGCAGGAGATCGCGGACGCCGCGCACATTGACCCCGGCCGGGTCGCCTGGGCTGTTCTGCATGGGCACCGAGGCGCATCCCATCACCCAGTCGTAACCGGTGAGCTGGATGTAGTGCAGGATTCCCGCCCACATGAGGGTGAGCACCGAACCGTTGCGATGGTCGGGGACCACGCAGGCCCGGCCCATCTCCACGACCCGCATACCCACCGGGTCGAGATTCGTGAGGTCGAATTCGGTGGCGGTGTAGTACCCGCCGGCGGCCGCGACCCTGTCCGGCGGCAACATCCGGTAGCACCCGACGAATTCGCCGGTGGCCTCGTCGCGGACCAGCATGTGGTCACAGTGTTCGTCGAACCGGTCCGCGTCGAGCCCCGTGCCGTCGTCGGGGATCCGGAAACCCGGCTCATCGGCGAATACGTTGTACCGCAACCGCTGCGCCGCGATGCGATGGTCGGTGTCGGAGGAGACGATGAGTGCGTATCGGGACCGGTGATCCTCGCCGGCGGCCGGTCGAGCCGGGGCCGTCGGCACGGACGTAATAGCCATAATGCTCAGCAGGCCAGCCCGACACGGCGTCCGGGCGTCCACAACATGTCGCGGACATGCCGGTTCGGTTAACGAGACGCAGGTCACACCCGACGTTCACCGATCGGTCCCCGCCTGTTCGCGTGAACAGCGGAAACGGCGCCGCCGTTGGACCGGACGCAACCTGGAATTCGCCGCTCGGACGCGTCGCGGGCCCGCCGGACGGGCCCGCCCCACGCGGTACTACGCGACGAAACGTTCGGGTTCGCGCACCCGTTCCAGGTGTTGCCGGTCCACCTCCTGGAACCCCGGCCGGCCGGTACCGATGAACGCCACCAGCCACGACAGGACCGCGGCGAACCGGTTCCGGAAGCCCACCAGGTAGAACAGGTGCACGGCCAGCCAGATGAACCACGCGAACACACCCCGGAAGGTGACCTTGTCATTCAGCTTCGTGACGGCGCTGAACCGGCTGATCACCGCCATGCTGCCCTTGTCCCAGTACACGAACGACGTGCCCGGGTGCTTGTCGCGGCTGATGATGTCGGCCGCGTGCCGCCCCTCCTGCATGGCCACCGGCGACTGGCCCGGGTAGCCGTTGAGCGAGGTCATATCGCCGATCGCGTAGATATCGGCATAGCCGCCCACGGTGAGGTCGGGGTTGATCAGCAGTCGTCCGGCACGGTCGGTCTCGCAACCGGTGGCCTCGGCCAGCAGTTTCGCGAAACCGCCCGCCTGCACGCCCGCCGACCACACGATGGTCTCGGCGTCGATCTGCCGTTCGGCGCCCGCTTTGTCCTTGACCGTGACGTGCCCGTCCTCGATATCGGTGACGAAGGTGCCCAACAGCACTTCGACCCCGCTGCGGGTCAGGGATTTCTTCGCGTACTCCGACAGCCCGCCGCCGAACGGCGGTAGGACCGCGCCGGCTCCCTCGACCAGGGTCACCGAGACTTCCTCGTGGTAGTACCGCTTCGCCAGTTCCTTCAGCTGTCCCGCGACCTCCACACCGGTGGCCCCGGCGCCGACCACGACGAACGACAGCAGCCGCCGCCTGGTCTCCTCGTCGGCCTGGGCCGCCTCGCGGAACACCCGCGAGATCTGGGCCCGGAGCAGCTTGGCGTCGTCGATGGTCTTGAGTGAGTAGGTCTTGTCGGCGAAGTCGTCGCGACCGAAATACGACTGGCTCGCCCCGGTGGCCGCGATCAGCGATCCGTAGCGGATCCGGCGGACCTCCTCGCCGGTGCGGTAGGTCAGGATGGCGGCGTCGGGCTCGATGGCGGTGACCTCGCCCAGCCGGACGTCGGCCTCCTTGTGCCGGCGCAGAATGTTCGCGATCGGGGGGGCGATCTCCGCGGACTCCAACACCCCGGTGGCGACCTGATAGAGCAGCGGCTGGAACAGGTGTTCCGGCGTGCTCGAGATCAGGACGTAGTCCACTCCCGCTTTGGCCAGTTGTTTGGCCGCGGCGAGTCCACCGAACCCCGAACCGATGATCACGACGTCCGCGTACTCGACGCCGGCGCCGATCTCAGTGACCTTGTGCATGACAGCCTCCTTCACTCATTAGGAACCGTCATCCGTAAGGGAGATATTTCAGGGTTCAGGGCGCATAATTGAGATGACTCTTATCTGTTCTGGTCATGAATGGAGATCGAGGTGGAACTTCGCCAGCTCACGTACTACGTCGCGGTGTGCGAGGAGCTCAGTTTCAGCCGGGCGGCGGCCCGGTGCTTCATCTCGCAATCGGCGATCAGCCACCAGATCGCCCGGCTCGAACACGACCTGGGCGTCCAGCTCTTCGAGCGTTCGACCCGCTCGGTCGTCCCCACCGACGCGAGCACCAGGCTACTACCGCTCGCCAAGCAGATGCTAGGTCTGGAATCGGCCATCCGCGCCTCCATTCGTACCACCGGCCCCCGCATCCGGCTCGCGGCGAATATGTCGTTCGCCACCCGGTCACTGTCGGCAATCGCCGGCACTCGCGAGGCGCATCCCGGCGCGGAAATCGAATTCGTCATCAAACCGTTCCGCCAGCGGGTCGCGGCCGTCGCGGACGGGGACTGCGACCTGGCGCTGATCCGCGGCAGTGTGCAGCAGGCCGGACTCATCGTCGAGCAACTGTGGGTGGAAGACCTCACGCTGGCCACCGCGCCCGCGCATCCGCTGGCCGGCCGCACCGACGTCACCCTCGCCGAACTCAGCGCCTACCCGCTGCTCCTCCCGCCGGAGTCCGAGCAGTTCCTCCTGCACAACGTCATCCGGACCGCCTTCGCCGACCTGCCCACCGGCCCGACCTTCGGGCCGCCCATCCCGCCGGACCACACCGCGACAATGGAGCTGATCAACCACCCCGACGCCTGGACGGTTCTCTACGCCAACAGTTCCACCGAGGGCATCGCCGCCCTTCCGCTGGCCGACCACCGCCTCCGCATCCCCGTCTCCGCCGTCCTGCGCGCCGACACCCGGCGCACACCCATACTTGATTCGCTGCTCGACGGGTTGCACTGCGCCTGACGACGGAACCCTCCTGTTCCGGCCGCGCACCGGATCACCCCGAACGCACTGGGCCCGGTACGCGCGGGGTGCGTACCGGGCCGGCGGGCCCCGGCAGCCGGGCAGTGGCGGCCGGGACCTCGGTGGCGGCGCCGATTCGGCACGGTGGACCACCCGGTAACCCGAGTGGCGAGGGATCCGGCTCGGGTCGGTTCGCGGGGCCGTCCGCGGACGGCAGTGCTACCGCGGCGCGATTACCGCTCCAGGCGGTGCTGCCGGAACACGGCGCCCTCGGGCACCGCCTGCACCTCGCCGCTCTTCAGGATGATCACGCCGGGGCTGCCCGGGGCAGCCGATAACCCGGCAGTTCCCGGTCGATATCCGCGCGCGGGATCACCCGGTCGACATCGGGCCGCTCCTGGCCGTTGATGACGATCTTCTTCTCGGGCCCCGGATCGGCGCCGGCCATACCGGCTCCCGCCACGGCCGCGCCGCCTACCCCCGCAGCGCAGACCAACGCCGCGAAGACTCTACTCGCCGGTTTCAGCTTCATTGTGAAAATCCTTGTCCCGCCGTATATTCGCCGATCACATCGATCGGACTTCGGATAACGACGACGGTAGTTCGCGTCGCTGTGCACAGGCTGGGGAGACAGCTGGGAGTCTGCTGGGAACCGGGCCGGGTTCAGTCGCCGCAGAACAGGCAGTCGCAGGGCCGGCCCACCTCACTGCCGTAGACGGCCAGGTGGCGCACCGGAGCCAGCACCGTTTCCGCGACGGCCGGATCCAGGGGTGGCGCCGACCGCGGAGACGGCTTCCCCCAGGCAGCCGGTACTTCCTCGATGTCGTAGCGGACCACCGCGTCGACGAACAGGGTCCACAGGCAGTGGTCGGGGAAGGGGTTCAGGCGCAACACCCACCAGCGACCCGCCACGTCGGCTGCCAACGGGAAGCGCGGATGTCCGGTGTTGTGCCATGCGGGCCGGGCCAGAGCCTCGGGCTGTGTCATACCGCCGCCGTTCGCAGATCGCGCACCGCTATGCGGCGGAGGCACCGAACGATTCGAGAATCGTTTCGATGCGTTCCCGCGCAGCGTGGGCCATCACCGGATGCGTGGTCTCGTACAGTTTTCCGGCCTCCACGGCGGCGAGCACGATCTCGGCGGCCCGTGCGGTGGGTAGCATTTCCTTCGCCATCTCGCCCCAGCTCGGCCCGCCCGCACCCACACCCGCATTGTTGACGACCAGGTCCACCCGGCCGAAGGGGACGAGTGTCCGGTCGGCGAGGGCCCGCACCTGATCGATATCGGCGACGTCGGTCGGCACGGCGAGCACCGGGTCACCGAGTCCGGCGGCGGTCCGCGCCAGCGTCTCGGTCTCGACATCGGCCGCCACCACCCGTAGACCCCGATCGACCAGTGCGGCGGCCACGGCCCTGCCGATACCGTTCGCGGCTCCGGTGACGACAGCGACCTGCCCGGCTTCCAACTTCATGAAACCTCCACTCCACCCCGTCCACCCCGTGGCGGACGGCATCACCATCCTCACCCGCGCGCCGGACCACCACATCGGCCCACAGAGTGATTTCCCGTGGACCCGGGTAGCAGCCATGCGGTGCGCACACCCACCGAGTACGAGAAGGACAGTCGTACAAAAGTTGCGGTAGGAATGGCGCACCCCGAAGGGGCCGTCCGGTTCCGGTATCCCCGGGATTCTGGCTACGGTCGCTTCCAGGAACCCCGGCGGCCGGTTCCGGTCACGCCGTGTGATCACCGTTCCCCGGAGCCGGCGGCAGACCCGCGCGCGGGCAGACGCTTTTTCCCGCAGGCCAGGCGCATCGCGAACCGGATCGGTATGCGGGCGACCGTCCGGCTCGGTGGCGCGGTCGCGGTTCCGGCACTGGTCGCCCTGCGCCTGTGCGGCGACCCGCGGCTCGCGCTGGTGCTGGTGGCGCCGGCCGGGGTGGCCGCCAACCTACCGTTCGCGGTGCTGGTCAAACTGGGCCAGGACTACCTTCCGCCCCGGCCCGGCACCGCGGCCGGGGTCACCCTCGGGATCGCGCAGAGCGCGGGCGGGCTGTTCATGCCCGTACTCGGGGAATCGCCGACCGGACGGGCTCGCGTTCGCGCTGCCGCCGGCCGACGGCGCCGACCACCGGGGTCGCCGCCCCCGCCGCGGCGCCGACGCCCCCGGAGCGGGCATTCCTGGATGACTCCGCCGGCCGATCCCGGCCGCTCCGCGGGCGGGCGTGCGCTCAGATGACGCCGAGCGCGAGCATCGCGTCCGCGACCTGGATGAATCCGGCGATATTCGCACCGGCGACGTAATCACCGGGAGAGCCGTATTCGTCGGCAGTCTCCAGACAGCGGTCGTGCACGCCCCGCATGATCTCGGCGAGACGGTCTTCGGTGTGCTCGAACGACCACGAATCCCGGGAGGCGTTCTGCTGCATCTCCAGCGCACTGGTCGCCACACCACCCGCGTTGGCGGCCTTCCCCGGTGCGAAGACGATCCCGCGCTCGGCGAACACCCGCACGGCTTCCGGAGTGCACGGCATATTCGCGCCCTCGGCGACGATCATGGCGCCGTTGTCTGCAAGGGCGACCGCGTCCCGGCCGTTCAGTTCGTTCTGAGTGGCGCACGGCAGCGCGATATCGCAGGGCACTTCCCACACCGAACCCGTTTCGATGAATGCGGCCGACACCCCGGCTTCGTCGGCATAGCTCCCGATCCGGGCCCGCCGCCGCTCCTTCACGTCTTTGAGGAGCTCGAGGTCGATACCTTTCTCGTCGACGATGTAGCCGCCGGAATCGGAGCAGGCGACCACCGTGCCGCCGAGTTGTTCGACCTTCTCGATCGCGTAGATGGCGACATTGCCGGAACCGGAGATGACGACCCGTTTGCCCTCGAAGCTGTCGCCGCGCGCCCGCAGGATCTCGTTGACGAAGAAGACGACTCCGTACCCGGTGGCCTCGGTCCGGACCCGGGACCCGCCCCAGGCCAGGCCTTTCCCGGTGAGCACCCCGGATTCGAACCGATTGGTGATGCGTTTGTACTGTCCGAACAGGTAGCCGATCTCGCGTCCGCCGACACCGATATCACCGGCCGGTACGTCGGTGTATTCCCCGATATGGCGATAGAGCTCGGTCATGAACGCCTGACAGAAGCGCATCACCTCGCCCTCGGAGCGGCCTTTCGGATCGAAGTCGGAGCCGCCCTTTCCGCCGCCGATCGGCATACCGGTCAGCGAGTTCTTGAAAGTCTGCTCGAAGCCGAGGAATTTGACGATTCCGAGGTAGACGCTGGGGTGGAACCGCAACCCGCCCTTGTACGGTCCGAGTGCGGAGTTGAATTCGACCCGGAAGCCGCGGTTGATCTGCACCCGGCCCATATCGTCGACCCAGGGCACCCGGAATATGATCTGGCGCTCCGGCTCGCACAGGCGACGCAGCACCGCGGCGTCGGTGTAGGCGGGATGTTTGGCCACCACCGGACCGAGACTGTCCAGCACCTCGCGCACGGCCTGGTGGAATTCGATTTCACCGGTATTGCGCTGGAGTACCTCGTCGTAGATATCGCGCAATTTCTCGTGCAGTACAGGCATGAGTCCGATTCCTTTCCCTCATCCGGCCTCCGGACGGCCACTGTGCTCGTAACGGAGCCTCCTGGCGAACCTATCGGCAGCCATCGAGCCGGCGATCACCGGGGCGAGTCGTGTTCCCGGCTGTCATGTCCGAGTACCGGAAATTACCGGCCGGGTACCCGACCGGACACCGATTCCACGAGTTCCGCGAGATCAGCGTCGGGGTCGCCTCGCACGGTGACGGGAACTACCGGAATTCGCCCTGGGCGCGAAGGCCGTCTGCGGCCGTCTACGCGACGATTTCTTCCATCCTGATCACAAGGCGTCCGGTGGCCGAGTCCGTGAAACGCTCCGTAACACGGAAGGTCGTGTTGTCCCTGAAGAGCACTTCTTCCTCGCCCGGCCTATGCGAATAGCTCGATATATTCTTTCCGGTCTTGGACTCGATCTGCCATTCCACCTGCCCATCCATGCCTTCGAAGTCCGCATCCGGGTTCTTGGTCGTGCTGGTGTAGGACAATTCGGTCGTTTCCGCGCCTACCTGATACCTCGCCAAGTCGGCCTCGTCAACATTTGCTCTTCGGATCACCGGGCCCCGGAAATCGGGCAACTTGGCGAGTGCATCGCGGACCTCGGAATGAATCCGCTGTTCTGTAGGAGTCAGTTCCCTTCCTGCACGCAGTTTCCGGTTCAACCATACGAAATCCCATTCCGTATAGCGATACACCGAACGTTTTTCCGCGGCAGTGAGCGGCGCAGCGCGGGCTGCGTCCCGCGGGGCGCCATCGCGGCGCTCGACACCACTGATCGAGGATTGCGCGGCGGTACCCGGAGTCCCTGAAGAAGCGGTAGGAATGGAAGGTCCGGCCGAGTAAGCAGGCGCATGCGGAGAGAAGGACCCGGGCGGCGGATAGACGGGCATGGGCGGATGGAAAGGCCGCGGCGGATGGGCAGGCATGGGCGGTACGGAACCATCGACCATCCGCGCACCGGCGGCGGCCGATCCGCCGTAGACATCGGCACCAGTCCTCATGGTGATTGTGGTGTCGCCGGTGCGCCGGCGGTAGCCATGGGCGCCTAGCGTGAACAATGCGCTCAACCGGTCTGTGATCTCGCGCCCGAAATATTTCAACCGATTGCCGCTCACACGTCCCGCTCTCCCGAACCGCCTCTGGCCGAGCCTCATATCAAAATACCGAACTCGGTGTACCACCTGCGCGCACTGCGTATCAGTTCGGACACCGTCCGCGACGAATACGACCGTGCTCGGCCGGAAGAACCGGCCGAGCACGGTCGAGAAACCATTCCGCGGACGATGCCGCGGGCCGTCAGCCCTTGTGCTTCTTGACCTCTTCGGTCAGCTGCGGGGCGACATTGAACAGGTCGCCCACGATGCCGAAGTCGGCGATCTCGAAGATCGGGGCTTCCTCGTCCTTGTTGACCGCGATGATGGTCTTGGACGTCTGCATACCGGCCCGGTGCTGGATGGCGCCCGAGATACCCAGGGCGACGTACAGCTGCGGGGAGACCGTCTTACCGGTCTGACCGACCTGGAACTGGCCCGGGTAGTAGCCGGAGTCGACCGCGGCACGGGAGGCGCCGACGGCCGCGCCGAGCGAATCGGCGAGGGCTTCGACCACGGAGAAGTTATCGGCCGAACCGACACCGCGGCCACCGGAGACGACGATGCTCGCCTCGGTGAGTTCCGGACGGTCACCGGCCACCACTGGCTCACGGCTGGTGACCTTGACGACGCCTTCTTCCTGCGCGGGTACCTCGACGGTGACCTTCTCGCCGGCGCCGGCCGAGGGCTTGGCCTCGATCGAACCCGGGCGCACCGAGATGACCGGCACATCGCCGGTGGCCTGGGCGTCGACGGTGAAGGCGCCACCGAAGATGCTGTGCACGGCCGTGCCGTCGGCCTTCACGTCGATGACGTCGACCAGCAGGCCCGAACCGATGCGGGCGGCGAGCCGGCCGGAGACCTCTTTGCCCTCCGCGGTGGCGGCGACCAGAACGGCGGCCGGGGAAGCGGATTCGACGAGGCCGGCCAGCACATCGACCTTCGGGGTGACCAGGTAGTTCTCCACGTCATCGGATTCGGCGACGTAGATCTTGGCGGCGCCCGCGGCGGCCAGCGCATCCGACAGCTTGTCCGCGGTACCGGGCGCGCCCAGCACCACCGCGGCCGGTTCGCCCAGGGCGGCGGCGGCGCTCAGCAGTTCGGTGCTGACCTTCTTGACCGCACCTTCGGCGTGCTCGACGAGCACAAGTACTTCTGCCATTTGTCTGTTCTCCTAGAAGTTGCTGCGGGTGCGGGTCTCAGATGATCTTCTGGCCGACCAGGTACTGGGCGATCTTGGTGCCGCCGTCGCCCTCGTCGGAGATCTTCTCGCCCGCGGTACGCGGCGGCTTCGGGGTGGACGCGGTGACCTTGCTGCCCGCATTCTCGACACCCACGGTGGTCGGGTCGATGCCCAGATCTTCCAGGGTGAAGGTCTGCACTTCCTTCTTCTTCGCGGCCATGATGCCCTTGAAGGAGGGGAAGCGCGGCTCGTTGATCTTCTCGGTGACGCTCACGATGGCCGGCAGCGTGGCCTCCAGCTTGAAGACACCGTCGTCGGTTTCCCGCTCGCCGGTGATCTTCTCACCGTCGACGGTGAGCTTGCGCAGATGGGTGAGCTGCGGGATGCCCAGGTACTCGGCGATAATGGCCGGGACGGCGCCGGCGCGGCCGTCGGTGGCCTCGTTACCGGCGATGACGAGTTCGACACCCTCGACCTGGCCCAGCGCACCGGCCAGCACCCACGCGGTCTGCACCGCGTCGGAGCCGTGGATGGCCGGATCGTTGATGTGGATGGCCTTGTCGGCGCCCATGGACAGAGCCTTGCGGATGGCCTCGGTGGCACGATCGGGACCGGCGGCCAGCACGGTGACCTCGCCGCCCTGCGCCTCCTTGATCAGGAGGGCTTCCTCGACGGCGCGCTCGTTGATCTCGTCGAGCACTGCGTCGGCGGCTTCACGGTCGAGGGTGAAGTCACCGTCGGTCAGCTTGCGCTCGGACCAGGTATCGGGCACCTGCTTGATAAGTACGACGATATTCGGCATCGGTCTTCGTCGACCTCCTGTTCTGGTTACCTGTATTGGCGGTCGCACGATCTCCAGCGGCCGTACGTCCCTGTGAGTAGCTCAGGCCGAGACATTACCCTACGTTAAGTTACTCGCGGGTAACTTACGTGTCGAGCCGCTTCGAGGCCCTACCGGACGTCTCCCGTACCGGGCCGTACCAGTAACCTCGTCGCAATGAGCGAGGCTGTGATTCCCGCCGCACCGGCCACCGACGACGCACCGGAGCCGCTGCCGTTGACCGGCGAGCGCACGGTGCCGGGTATCGCGGAGGAGAACTACTGGTTCCGCCGGCACGAGATCGTCTACGACCGGCTGCTGCCGCGCTGCGCGAACAAGATCGTCCTGGAGGCGGGATCGGGCGAAGGCTACGGCGCGAATATGATCGCCGCGGTCGCGAAAGCGGTGGTAGGCCTGGACTACGACCGGACCGCCGCGGCGCATGTACGCACCCGCTACCCGGCGGTTCATATGGTCCGCGGCAATCTCGCCGCGCTCCCCCTCCCGGAATCCGCGGTGGACGCGGTGGTCAATTTCCAAGTGATCGAACACCTTTGGGATCAGGCGGAGTTTCTCCGCGAATGCCTGCGAGTCCTGCGCCCCGGCGGGGAACTGCTCATCAGCACCCCGAACCGGATCACCTTCTCGCCCGGTCGCGATACCCCGCTCAACCCCTTCCACACCCGCGAACTGAACGCGGCCGAACTCACCGAACTCCTCGAAGCGGCCGGCTTCCGGGTGGAGCTGATGACCGGCGTGCACCACGGGCCGACGCTGCGTGCGCTCGACGCCAAGCACGGCGGCTCGTTCATCGATGCCCAGATCGAACGCGCTCTGGCAGGTGAACCCTGGCCCGCCGAACTCACCGCCGACGTCGCCGGTATCACCGTCGACGATTTCGCGCTGACCCCCGACGCCATCGACACCAGTCTGGATCTCGTCGCACTCGCGGTGAAGCCTTGAGCGGCAAGCGAACCGACGCCGTACCCGGACAGTTCACGCTCGTCCTGCACTCCCATCTGCCCTGGCTCGCCCACCACGGCCGCTGGCCGGTCGGCGAGGAATGGCTCTACCAGTCCTGGGCCGCCTCCTACCTCCCGGTCGTCGAAGTACTGCGCACTCTGGCCGCCGAGGGCCGGTCGCATCTGCTGACCCTCGGGATCACCCCGGTGCTGGCCGCCCAGCTCGACGATCCACACTGTCTGGCGGGTATGCACCACTGGCTGGGCAATTGGCAGCTGCGAGCCGACGAGGCCGCGAAGGCCGGGAACCGCGCACTCGGCGTCCACGAACACCGGCTGGCGGCCGCGGCACTGGCCGAATTCGAGCAGAACTGGCGGCACGGCGCCGCACCGGTCTGGCGGCAACTGCTCGACGGCGACGTCATCGAACTGCTGGGCGGTCCGCTGGCGCACCCGTTCCAGCCGCTGCTGGACGAGCGGCTGCGCGAGTTCCAGCTCCGCGAGGGCCTCACCGACGCCCGGCTGCGCTGGGGGCACGCCCCGTCCGGGATCTGGGCGCCGGAATGCGGCTTCACCCCCGGAATGGAACAGGGCTACGCGGACGCGGGCGTGACGCATTTCATGGTCGACGGGCCCGCGCTACGCGGCGATACGACCCTGGGCCGCCCGGTGCGCGAATCTCCCGTCCTGGCGTTCGGCCGCGACCTCACGGTCAGCTACCGGGTGTGGTCGCCCAAATCGGGTTATCCGGGGCAGGGGGCCTACCGGGATTTCCATCACTACGATCACGCGACCGGACTCAAACCCGCCCGGGTCACCGGGAAAACCGTGGCCGGGCCGGACAAAGCCCCCTACGATCCCGACCTCGCCGCCGCGCAGATCGGCCGCGATGTCGAGGACTTCGTGCAGACGGTGCGGGAACGGCTGATCGCCGAATCCGAGCGGATCGGACGCCCGGCGCTGGTGGTCGCCGCATTCGACACCGAACTCTACGGGCACTGGTGGCACGAGGGCCCGCAGTGGCTGGCGCAGGTGCTGCGGGCGCTGCCGGAAGCCGGGATCACCGTCGGCACCCTGGCCGACGCGCGCGACCGCGGCTTCGTCGGGGACCCGGTTCCGCTCGCCGATTCCTCCTGGGGATCCGGGAAGGACTGGCGGGTCTGGGCCGGCGATCAGGTCCGCGATCTGGTGGAGCTGAACTCCGAGATCGTCCGGCTCGCGCTGGAAACCGCCGACAAGATGCGCGCCGGCGCGCCGACCGGCCGCGATCCGGTGGCCGACCAGCTGCTGCGCGAAGCGATCCTGACCGTGTCCAGCGACTGGGCGTTCATGGTCAGCAAGGACTCCGCCGCCGGTTACGCCCGCGACCGAGCCCATCAGCACGCGCACGCGGTGCGCGAGATCGCCGGTGCGGTCGAAGCCGGTCAACTCGGCAGAGCGCACGATCTGGCGGCAGGATGGGCGGTGGCCGACGGAGTGTTCCCGGCCCTGGACGCGCGTAGGCTACGCGTCACCCCTGCAGAAGGACCGCGATGAAAATCTTGATGGTGTCGTGGGAGTACCCACCGGTGGTCGTCGGCGGGCTGGGCAGACATGTCCATCACCTGGCGACATCACTGGCCGCGGCCGGTCACGAAGTGGTGGTACTCGCCCGACGGCCCACCGGCACCAGCCCGGCCACCCACCCCACCCATTCGTTCATCGCCGAGGGGGTGCTGGTGGTGGCGGTCGCCGAAGATCCGCCGATCTTCGATTTCGGCGAGGATATGCTCGCCTGGACCCTGGCCATGGGGCATGCGATGGTGCGCGCGGGGGTCGCACTGGACAAACCGGGAATCGGCGAGGGCTGGACACCGGACGTGGTGCACGCGCACGACTGGCTGGTCGCCCATCCTGCGATCGCGCTGGCCGAGTACTACGACGTCCCGCTGGTATCGACCATCCACGCCACCGAAGCCGGCCGGCACAGCGGCTGGGTCGCCGGCCGGGTCAACCGGCAGGTGCATTCGGTGGAGTGGTGGCTGGCCAACGAATCCGATGCGCTGATCACCTGCTCCACCTCGATGAAGGACGAGGTGGAGCGGCTCTACCGGCCCGACCGGATCCCGGTGCACGTGATCCGCAACGGAATCGACGTGGCCGCGTGGACATTCCGCACCCGCCCGCCGCGCAGCGGTCCGCCCCGGTTGCTCTATGTGGGACGCCTCGAATACGAGAAGGGCGTGCAGGACGCCATCGCCGGCCTGCCCCGTATCCGCCGGGCCCACCCCGGGACCGTCCTCACCGTGGCCGGGGTCGGGACCCAGTTCGAATGGCTACGCCAACTCGCCCGGACGCACCGGGTGGCGCGCGCGGTGCACTTCACCGGGCAGCTCGACCACGCGGAACTGCTCGGCTGGCTGCACGGCGCCGACGCGATCGTGCTGCCCAGCCGCTACGAACCGTTCGGGATCGTGGCGCTCGAGGCGGCCGCGGCCGGAACCCCGCTGGTCACCTCGACCGCCGGCGGACTCGGTGAAGCCGTGATCGACGGGGTCACCGGGGCATCGTTCGAACCGGCCGATGTGCACGGTCTGGTGGACGCGGTGGTCTCGGTCCTCGACGATCCGGTGACCGCCCAGGAACGCGCGTTCGCCGCGCGGGAGCGGCTGACCGCCGATTTCGCCTGGGATGTGGTGGCGGCCGAAACAGCCGATATCTATTCGGACGCGAAACGGCGGGTGCGCAATCCACTGGGCCGCCCGGTGATCGTGGAACGCCCACTGCCGGAACGGGATCCGAAGTAACCCGAGTCTAGGCATCGCACCCCGCTCGCCTGGGTCCGCGGACGCCATCGTGCGTCACCGTGACTCGTCTTCGCCGGGACATTCGCCGAGCGCACCGCTGGGGTGACGGCGGGAGTGACGATTCGCCCCCGCGCGGTGTGCGGCGCCGGAGATCTCGCGATGCCCGCGTACGAGCGACCCTCACCCGGGTGGTGGCGCCGACGGATCAGTCGTTTTCCGCGAAGGCGAAGATCTCCCCGATCCGGGTGGCGACCACGACTTCGCCCTGGGCGCCGACCGCGGTGCCGGTGGTGGTGCCCTGGGCTCCCGGCAGGACATCGGAGTCGAGGGTGGCGCCCGTGCCGGTATCGAAGGTGACCAGGTTCAGCCCGGTGCCGATGGCGGCGGTGACGTAGCCGATCCCACCCGCGGTCTGTACCGGGCTGCCCCGCAGCGCGAGATCCTTACGTTCCCAGACCCGTTCGAAACTGTCGCCGGTATCCCGCAGGGCGAGCAGATAGCCGTCGTCACCGGCCGGGATGACCAGGCCGTCGTCGGAGACAGAGATCCCGCGGCGCGGCTCCCAATCCAGCTGCGCCTCCCACTTCGGGGTACCGTCGGCGGTGTTCACCGCGATCAGGCGTTTGCTGTTGTCCCCGACGTAGAGCGTCGCGCCGTCGGCGGACAGGGCCGGATCGGTGGCACTACCGCCGGCCAGGATCTCCCGGCTCCACTCCTGCCGGACCTTCCCCTCGCCATAGCGCAGCGCCACCAGAGCGGCCTTGGACTCCCCGGGCTTGCGGACCGTCGCGTAGATCCGCCCGGTGCCGATATCCATCGCCGCCACCGTGGCGACCGCGCAGTCCGGGCCACCGGTGCGGCAATCCTCCAGGCCGCCGCCGGCCGGCGGCCAGTCCAGATTCGGTGACTGCAGGAAATCGGGCTGCGGCAGCAATTGCTGCGTGGGAACCATCCGTTTGCCGGTCTGCCGTTCCAGCACGTCGACCTGGCCGGACTGGGTGATCACCAGCAGATGACCGTCTCCGGTGAACTGCATCCCGACCGGCACGCCCGCCACCGGAGTCCGCCAGCGCGGCTGGCCGAGCAGATTATCCGATTCCACGCCGCTGTCGAGACCGACGTACACATTGTTCGCGCCGTCGAGGAGGGTGGGCGAATAGATTGCATCGGGACCCAGCGGATTGCAGAAACGCTTACGTCCCGTGCGCATCTGGTAGGAGAAGATATCGCAGTCCGCGTCGGTGCGGCTGGTGACGAAGATCTGCCCGTCCGACCCCACCGTCGGCGGCTGCACCACCGGACCGCCCACCGGCCGCGACCACTGCAGACTCAGCGCCTGCGAACCGGTCACCGCGGTGGTGCCGCTGTTGCGGCTCTCGTGCCCCGGCGCAGGCCAGCCCAGGCCGCGGCCGACGGTGATGTCGTCGACATCGGTGCCGCAGGCGGTGAGCGCCCCCAGGGCGGCGACCGCCGTCGCAAGCCAGGACACGGTCCGTACGCCGCTACCGATACGCACCTGCTGGTCTCCTCTGTCGTCCTGTCTCCCCGGGCCCACGTGTGTGGAAGATTAACGGAAGGGTATAGGCCGGGCCTTCCGAGCACGAAAGTAGGCTGTTCGGCAGTACTGGCAGCAGAGGATACGAGGAGACACGTTCGTGACGAGCATGTGGGGCGCACCGCTGCGCTCACGCTGGCAGGGCTCCCGGCGCCGCGACCGGCGGCAGGCCCGGTTCCTCACCCTCGACTCGCTGCGCTGGGTGCTGGCCAACCGCGCCTACACGCCCTGGTACCTGGTCCGCTACTACCGCCTGTTCAAATTCCGGCTCGCCAACCCGCATGTGATCCTGCGCGGCATGGTGTTCCTCGGGCGCAATGTGGAAATCCACGCGACCCCCGAACTCGGCCGGCTCGAGATCGGGCGCTGGGTCCATATCGGTGACGGGAACGCCATCCGCTGCCACGAGGGCTCACTGCGGATCGGCGACAAGGTGGTGTTCGGCAAGGACAATGTCGTCAACACCTACCTCGATATCGAGATCGGCGAATCCACCCTGGTCGCCGACTGGTGCTACATCACCGACTTCGATCACCGCATGGACGACATCACCCTGCCGATCAAGGACCAGGGCATCGTGAAGAGCCCGGTCCGGATCGGCCCCGACACCTGGATCGCGGCCAAGGTCACCGTGCTGCGCGAGACCCGGATCGGCCGCGGCTGTGTGCTCGGGGCGCACGCCGTGGTCAAGGGTGACATCCCGGATTACAGCATCGCGGTCGGCGCACCGGCCCGGGTGGTGAAGAACCGGAAATCCACCTGGGAGGCCGGTGCGGCCCAGCGGGCGGCGCGGGAGGCGGCGCTGGCCGATATCGCACGGAAGAAGAGCGGCGTCGCGCAGGAGGCGTGAGTCGTCGCTACTTCACCGCATCGATCTTCTTGACGACCCGCTGCACCGTCAGCCAGGTGCGCGTGGTGATGTCCTTGCCGTAGGCGCGCTCGAGCCACGCCATGAAATTCGGCGTTTTCGGCGTGCTGTTGTCGACGACTGCGAGGAAGACCCGGGCCGGCTCGTCGTAACCGATGACCGTGGTGAGGGGGTCGCCGTCGGCCGGCGCGATGGGCGGTGCCTCACCGGTTCTCTTGAAGAAGGTCGCGGTGAGGTAGGTGCCGCGGCCGTGGGTGAAACCGGCGAACGGGTCGCGATCGAGCAGGTGCCGCAGTTCGGACTCGCTGCGGATGATCGTGCCGCCCGGAATACCGAGTTCGGCGTTGAGTGCCTCTTGGACTCGGTCCTCGATCTCGGCGATCTCGGTGTCCGCGGTGGCGAAGACGATATTGCCGCTGGACAGCACAGAGGACACCGATTCGAATCCGAGTCCGCTGAACACGCCGCGCAGTTTATCGTTGCTCATATTCGGATTGCTGGGCATGATCCCCCGCAGCAGCGCGGCGTACATCGTCATGGAGCGACCGTACCCCGGCGCTCCGACACCGGCCCACGACCCGCTCCGGCCGGCCCGGCTGCCCGGAGACCGATCGGTCACGGGTAGCCGATTCGTACGCCCCCATTTCACATTTCGCTTTTTCCAGTGCGCCCCTCGGCGCCGCGGTAATTGCCTAGATGGCTGTACCGATCGATATCTTCGACCGGTTTGCCCAGCCTCGGAGAGCCCCGCCCGGGTGGCGCTGGAGACCGGAGTATCGGTCCTGTACACCGGGCTCGTCCATCCACAGGCCTGGCGCGACCACCCGAAACGGTTCAATCTGCACTCCGTCGAACAGTTCTCGCCCGGCTGCACGGGCCCGGTCTGCTATCGCGCGTTCTCCGACGACCCCCTGGACGACTTCGCCGCCGTCATGGAACACGACGCGGTGGTGACGGCTGTCCAGGCGATCCGCCAGGCGGCCGGGTACGCCGGGAACACCGTGCACTCCGACCAGGTGCTCCAAGCGATGAAACGGCTGCACGGGGCCACCGCGGTCCGCGGGGCCAGCGGGGTGCTCTCGTTCGACGAGAACGGACTACCGACGGACAAACCCATCCCGATCCTGGAGGCCTTGGACGGGGAGCCACCGCGCTACGTGGAACTCCCGTGACCCGTTGCGGGGCCCACGATCATCCGCTCAGGCCCGCGAAGCCTCACACAGGAAGACAGTTGCCGTGGTCCCGATGCGGGTGATGACGAGCGTAAAGGGCCGGGATCCGGTGAGCTTCAGGCGTCGCCGGAGGACATCGGGATCGATATCCACACCGCGGACCAGAATCTCCAGCGGCCCGCAGTCCCGGCGGCGCAGTTCGGCCCGCAAAACCTTCTCTCGGAGCACGCAGCGGTCGATAATCCGGAAACCGCGCACTCCGTCCGGGATTCGGTCGCCGGTCAGGTAGGCGATCCGCGGATCCAGTTGCCACAGACCGTGGCGGGCCGCGTAGTGCCGGACCAATCCGGCGCGAACCACCGCACCGTCCGGGTCGACGATCCACTCCCCCGGCTCGCGCTCCGGGATCTCGCTCGGATCGGCATCGGTCAGGGTGGTCGCCGCACCGGCGGAGGTGAGAACGGTGGCCCGGCGGCCGACACCGGGCTCACGCAGACCCGCCGACCACAGGCACGCTTCGCGGACCCCACCGTCCAGCGATACGACCTCGATCTCGCCGTCCCAGCCCAGCCTGTCGAAATCCAGTCCGGGAGCGCATTTCACGACCAGGTCACGACCCGCGTACACCGACAGCAGATCCGGTAGCGGCGGTTGCAGCGCGGCCGGATCGTGGGTGCGCCTCCCCGCGGCCCGCCGGCCCGGATCGGCCACGACGACCGTGCCGGATGTGCACGGGACCAGGGCGTCGGCGCGTACGAGCACAGTATTCGGCATCGCCCGCGGCACCGTGGGGCGAGGCGCTGGTGAGCTGTGTTCGTCCACCTCGCCCGCGGCACCGCGGGGGCCGAGCCCTCGCGGCACCCGTTCGCCACCTCTCCGCTCTGTCCCTTCGGCAGCCCCGACCACAGAAGCGCCCCTGTAGTGCGCGGGTGCCGCTGTCGCGGCAGCAGGTGGTACCGGGACCGGGTGGGTCAGATTGTGGCGGGCCATGGCGAGCCGGATCGGGTCCAGATCGCTACCGACCACCCGCGGGCACACCCGGGCGAGTTCGGTCAGCTCCGCGCCGATCGAGCAGGTGACGTCGTGGACATCGCGACCCGCCAGCCGGCCCGCGCGGTGGCGGGCGACCAGGGTCGGGGTGGCCTGCTGTACCGCGTCGTCGGTCAGCAGCCAATTCTGCGCACCGGACAGTTTGGCCGCGGCCCGGCGGCGCAGGCGGACGGTCTCGAGGAGCGCCGGGGCGCGCTCACCGTAGGCCCGGCGCACTGCGGCCACATCACGTAGTTGCGAGGCGGCGGTGAGTTCCAGTTGCGCTACCTCGGCCAGCGCGGCCGCACCCGCGGCCGAGCCGAGGTAGCCGATATCGGCCGCGCTGAAGCCGTACCCCACTATTTCCCGGCGGCGGCCGGTTTCACCCCGGTGATCATGGCGTTGTAGAAGAACTGCCGCGGCACCACCCGGCGCATCACATTCTCGTCCACCCAGCTCAGCCCTAGCCAGGCGCGATACATCGCCATCCGGTAGCCGAAGGTGAGCTTCTCGTCCGGAACGGCCGCCTCGAAGGTCCGCACCGGCCAGCCCCACAGGGCGGCGGCGAATTCCTCGGTGTGCGCGGCCACGTCCACCGCGCCCGCCGAGCGCGCCATCTCCTCGAGCTGGTTCGGGTCGAAGGTGTGCAGGTCGACCACCGCCTCCAGCGCGGCGGCCCGCGACGATTCGTCAAGCTCCTCCTGGGGGCGACGCCAGTCCCGCAGGAACGGGAGTTTGGTGACGGCGGTGGTCGCCTTCCAGGTGATGTTGCCCAGGTTGCGAGCATAGAAATTACCGACGGTGGTGGGTTCGCCCGCGAAGACGAAACGGCCGCCCGGTTTCAGCACCCGCAGGCATTCCCGCAGCGACTGCTCCACATCCGGGATGTGATGCAGCACAGCGTGTCCGACGACCAGGTCGAAGGTGTCGTCGTCGTAGGGGATGGTCTCGGCATCGGCGACCCGGCCGTCCACATCCAGGCCCAGGTGTTCGGCATTGCGCAGCGCGACCTTCACCATGCCGGGCGACAGATCGGTGACCGAACCGCTCTTCGCGATCCCGGACTGCATGAGGTTCAGCAGGAAGAAACCGGTACCGCAGCCCAGCTCGAGAGCACGCTCGTACGGCAACTCCGCGTCGGTGCCGACCGCGGCGTCGAACCGGCCGCGGGCGTAATCGATACAGCGTTCGTCATAGGAGATCGACCATTTGTCGTCGTAGGTCTCGGCTTCCCAGTCGTGATACAGCACCTGGGCGAGCTTGGTGTCCTCGAATGCAGCTTCGACCTCCGCGGCGGTGGCGTGCGGATGGGGTGCGGGGTCGTCGGGGCGTACCGTCATGGTCGGAGAGCCTAATAGGTGCTGCTGGGCGCAGCCCATCCGCAGTCGCGCACGGCCGGAGCGAAGGCGGAGGTACGCCTGATGGGTGCTGCTGGGCGCAGCCCATCCGTCGTCGCGCACGGCCGGAGCGAAGGCGGAGGTACGCCTAGCCTTTCCGGGCCGGGCTTCCGATACCGCCGGGTAGGTTGCGACTCGTTCAGCGCCCGGTGAATACGGCCGACCCTGGCCCGTCGCTCAGGTAGGAGCGGGTTCCGAGGCGCTGGTCTTCGGTGGTGAACAGCTGCGCCCACTCGGTGCGGGCCCGTTCGGGACCGTGCGGCCCCGCCTCGAACACCGCCTTGGCGGCGGACAGCGCCCGCGCCGGGCCGTCGGCGAACCGGCGGGCCCACTCGATCGCCGCGCCCAGGACATCGTCGGGCGCGACCACCTGATCCACCAGACCCAGCCGCGCCGCCTCGTCGGCTTCCACGAAACGTCCGCTGTACACCAGATCCTTCGCCGCCCCGGGACCGATCAGCAGCGACAGCCGCCGGATCCCGGCCAGCGGAATGAGCCCCGCATCGATCTGCGGAAATCCGAGCTTCACATTGTCACCGATGATCCGCCGGTCCGCCCCCAGCGCCAGCTCCAGCCCCGACCCGAGGGCGTAGCCGCTGATCGCCGCGACCGTGGGCTGCGGAACCGCGGCCAGGCAACCCAGCGCGGTCTGCAGATCACCGGCCATCGCGGCGGCCTGTTCGGCGGGCAACTCGGCCAGCTCGGCCAGCTCGTCACCGGCGCAGAACACCCGCTCGTCCCCGTAGACCACCAGCGCGGCCACCTCCGGATCGGCGCCGCAGGCGGTGGCCGCCGCCGCGATCTCCCGGATCAGCTGGGTATCGAACAGATTCATCGGGGGGCGGGCGATACGCAGCACCGCCACACCACGCCCGGACCCACTCGCGTCGCCGGCACGGGACAGAGTTACGAATTCCGCCATGGACGGTTACGCTACCGGCCGCCGGCGGCGCCACCCGCATTCCCGGAGCCGCCCAGCAGCGACGGATCGGTATCGCGCATCCCCTTGGACCCGACCAGCCGCGACGGGTCCGGCAGATCGGCGAAGTAGCGCATATTGTCCGGGAACTGCAGCAGCTGCTTACCGTCGACCTCACCGAATACCGGCTGGATCGGCTCGATCGGCGGCTCGGCCGCCAGGATCCGCGCGGTATCGGCATAGCCGGCCAGCGACGTCAGCTGCGACCAGGTCGGCGGCAGCAGCACATGCTCACCCGCCCGCCACGTCTCCAGCGCCGCCGCCGGAGTGGACCACAGCACCAGATCGGTTTCGGTGGTCGCACCGTCGGCCAACTGCCCCTCGGGCAGCACCGCCACGAAGAAGTTGGTGTCGTAACGGCGACGCTCCACCGTCGGAGTGATCCAGCGCGACCACGGCCGCAGCAGATCGGCGCGCAACACCAGCCGCTGCTCGGCCAGGAACTCCGACAGCGTCAGATCCCGGCCCTCGATCCGCTCCCGCTCCCCACGGTAACCGGTGGTATCGGCGACGACTGTCTCGGCGGTGGGCCCGGCCAGCAGCACCCCGCACTCCTCGAAGGTCTCCCGCACCGCCGCACAGACCAGCGCCTTGGCCCGGGCCTCGGACACCCCGAACCGCTCCCCCCACCAGCGCGGCGACGGACCGGCCCATTCGATGGCCACCTCGGCGTCGACGGTATCCACCCGGCCACCCGGGAAAGCGGTCATCCCGGCGGCGAAATCCATCGCCCCGGCCCGCCGCTGCAGGAAAACCTCCGGGCCGGCGGCGCCGTCACGCACCAGCATCACGGTCGAGGCATCCTTGGCCTCGGGCACCCCCGCCGCCGAATCCGGCACAGTCGTCTCACTCACCCTTGGCACATTAGCTGTGGTGTCCGAGCGCCGGTGCGCGGGGATGAGCGCGTTGGGGGGCGGGGATGAGGAGGGCGGGTGAGTCGGCGAAGGTGAGAGATGTAGACCTGCTCGTCAAGGCGCTGTGTTTTTGGCGGCGCCTGCGGCGCCGCGGGGTTGAGGCCCCCTTGGTCTCGCCGTTTCGGCCTCGAGACTCG
>NZ_JBKOOL010000091.1:0-23309 GCF_046764065.1 Nocardia sp. NPDC002869 | reverse complement strand
GCCCCGCCGGAGGCGGGGCGGACAACTCAGTACGCGCTGTTGACGTTGTCCATGGAGCCGTACCGGTGGGCGGCGTAGTTGCAGGCCGCCGCGATGTTGGAGACCGGGTTCCACACGTCGAACGGGGTGCCGGGCACGTGGTACGCGGCGAAGGTGGGGTCGATCACCTGGAGCAGGCCCTTGGAGGGGATGCCCATCATGGCGTTGGAGTCCCACAGGTTGATGGCGCCCGGGTCGCCCGAGGATTCCCGCAGGATGTTGCGCTTGATGCCGTCGAAGCTGCCGGGGATGCCGTTCGCGGCCATGATGTCCATGGCTTCCTGGATCCAGCCGTCCAGGTTGTTGGGGTAGACCGGGGCGGGCGCCGGCGCGGGTGCCGCTTCGGGAGCGGGGGCCGGAGCCGGGGCGACCAGCGCTTCGGGGACGGGCGCCGGAGCCGGGATGATCTCGGCCTTGGCGGCGGGCGCGGCGATAGCGGTCGCTTCGGTGGTCACGGGGGCGGGTGCCTGCTCGGCGACCATGGCAACCCCGCTGGGGGAGCTGTCGTCGGCCATGGAGACCGCGGAGGAGGCGGTGACGGCGACGATGCCGGCCGTGGCGAGGGCGAAGCCGAAGGCTTCACGCTTGGTACGACGGCGCAGGCTGGTGAAACTGTGGGAAGGCATGATCGGATTCGGTTCCTTGTTCGGTCTCGGGATCCGGCCCGGTTCGGGCAGCACGGATCTTCGGTGCGGGCAGGTGGCCCGCGACCGGAAAAACATGACTGTGCTGTTGTCGGGTTCTTTTGTGTGACACCGAACGCAGGGCGGTCCGGGTCCGGATGGCGCATATCGCGGTTACCGGGTGGTTTCCCGGTCCGCCGCGCCCGCAGGAACTCCACACTGTGGTGAAGTCGAGTGGACTCGAGTTCGACTATCGCGATATCGTTTGTGGTTGTCGCGCCGGCGCGTTTTCGCGGTTGTTTCCAACCCTGTGTCCACAACATCGCGGACTAGCCGAACTTCAGGTCGTTTATGACCGGATCTCAGAATGGTCACAGTAGGTGAACAACAGGTAAACGGAGCCTGAGAAGATCTTAAGTGCGATCTTGAAGTCGTAAATGAACGCGTTGCATATTCGCGTCGACCTGGGGAAATGGTTCTAAACCTCTTGTGGTGCAGGACACAAAATTTCTGATCGGTAACGGTGGATTCAGGTGCTCGTGATGGTTCCGTGATGGGAAAACGGGGTGGTCGCGTGGATGTCGCCGGGGTGCGCCGACCCCGTCGGTGCCCGGCTTTCCCACGGTGGTGTGCTCCGGGGGTGGAACGGCGCCGCGGCGAAATGGTGTGATGAGGTCATGGAGGCCCGGCGGCCGGGTCGCCGCGGGGCCGGACCGATATCGGAAAGAGAGCCCGCGATGTACTCGACGCCGAGTTATCCGCAGCTGTTCGCCCCGCTCGAGGTTGGGCACACCACACTGCGCAACAGGGTGGTCATGGGGTCCATGCACACCGGTCTGGAAGACCGGGCCTGGGATACCAACCGGCTGGCCGCCTATTTCGCCGAACGCGCCCGCGGTGGGGTCGGCCTGATCATCACCGGTGGTTACGCCCCCAATCGCACCGGATGGTTGCTGCCGTTCGGCGCGAAACTGACCAACCGGACCGAGGCCTACCGCCATCGGGCGATCACGCGCGCGGTGCACGCGGCCGGCGGCAGGATCGCGCTGCAGATCCTGCACGCCGGACGCTACGCCTACGTCCCCGGCAGCGTATCCGCTTCCTCGATCAAGGCGCCGATCAATCCGTTCCGCCCCCGCGCTCTTTCCGACCGTGGAATTCGGCGGACCATCCACGATTACGCCCGGTGCGCCGAACTCGCCCGTTTCGCGGGGTACGACGGGGTCGAAATCATGGGTGGGGAGGGTTATTTCATCAATCAATTCCTCGCGCCGCGTACGAATAAACGAGCCGATCGCTGGGGTGGTTCCGCCGAGAATCGCCGGCGGCTCGCGGTGGAAATCGTGCGGCGCACCCGGGCGGCGGTCGGGGCCGATTTTCTGATCATATTCCGTTTGTCGATGGCGGAATTGGTGGAGAACGGGCAGACCTTCGACGAGATCCGCACGCTCGCCCGGGAATTGGAGAGTGCGGGCGTCGATATTCTCAATACGGATATCGGCTGGCACGAGGCGCGAGTGCCCACGATCGTGACCTCGGTGCCGCGCGCGGCCTTCGTCGAGTTCACCGCGAAGATCAGCGCGGCGGTCGGGATCCCGGTATGCGCCTCGAACCGCATCAATATGCCCGAAATCGCCGAGGAGATCCTGACCCGCGGCGACGCCCAGCTCATCTCCATGGCCAGACCGCTGCTGGCCGACCCGGAATGGGCCGACAAGGCAGCCACCGGCCGCACCGACGAGATCAATACCTGTATCGCCTGCAACCAGGCCTGCCTCGATCACGCCTTCCAGCACCGTACGGTGTCGTGCCTGCTGAACCCGCGGGCCGGCCGGGAAACCGAGCTCACCCTGCTGCCCACCCGACGCGTGAAGAGCATCGCGGTGGTCGGGGCCGGGCCGGCCGGGCTCTCGGCGGCGGTGAATCTGGCCGAGCGCGGCCACCGGGTGGACCTGTTCGAGGCACTCGACCGGATCGGCGGGCAGTTCGATATCGCGCGCCGGATTCCGGGCAAAGAGGAGTTCGACGAGTCGATCCGCTATTTCACCCGCAAATTGGATCTCACCGGTGTGCAGGTGCATCTGAACACCCGTGTCACCGCGGCCGAACTGATCGACCGGCGGTACGACGAGGTCGTCCTGGCGACAGGGGTGCGGCCGCGCATCCCCGATATCCCGGGTGTCGACCATCCGATGGTGCTCTCGTACGCGGAACTGGTGCGGGAAGGCAGACCGGTGGGGAAGCGGGTCGCGGTGATCGGCGCCGGTGGAATCGGTTTCGATGTGAGCGAATACCTGGTCGTGGACGGGCATCCGGCGCTGAAACCGGACGAGTGGCGCGAGGAGTGGGGCGTCGATACCGACGACGAACAACTACGCGGCCAGTTGCGCGCCGTCCGCCCGGCGCCCGCGGCCCGCGAGGTCGTCCTGTTGCAGCGCAAGGACACGACCTTCGGAAAAGGGCTCGGGAAAACGAGCGGCTGGGTCCATCGGGCGGCGCTGAAGGCCAAGGGAGTCGAGCAGATCGGCGGGGTGAACTACGAGCGGATCGACGACGACGGGCTGCACATCAGCTTCGGCCCGAAGCGGGAGCGGCCCCGGTCGATCCCGGTCGACAATGTGATCATCTGCGCCGGCCAGGAATCGGTGCGTGAGCTCGAGTCGGAACTCACCGCCGCGGGTGTGCCGACGCATCTGATCGGCGGCGCCGGACTGGCCGCCGAGCTCGACGCGAAACGGGCCATCGAGCAGGGCACCCGGCTGGCCGCGCGATTGTGAGGGCCATTCGATAGTCGCTTTTCCGGCCCGGAGTGGCGCGGTAGGCTGGCGGCCTTTGTGTCCGCGCGAAGTAGGGGGTGACCGTGTCGGCCACTGCGGTCGATCTCCGGAGCACGGCCGGTGTCTACCGACGGCTCCTGGTAGCCGGGTTCCGCCGGCAATGGCGGTACAAGCTCGCGATGTTCGGTGGGTTGTTCACCAACTGTGTGTTCGGTTTCGTCCGCGCGTCGGTGATGGTCGCCGCGATCGACGCCACCGGCGGGTTCGGCGGATACGACGCGGGCAGTATCGGTGCCTATGTCTGGATCTCCCAGGGGTTGCTCGGCGCGCTGCAATTCATGGCCGCCGAACTGGAACTGGCCGAACGGATCCGCACCGGTGATATCGCGATCGATTTCCTGCGGCCGGTCGATGTGCAACTGGGTAATCTCGCCGCCGATCTCGGCCGGGCGCTGTGCACACTGCTCCCGCGCGGGATACCGAGCCTGCTGGTCGGTGCGCTGACCTTCGGGCTGGTGTTCCCCAGCACTCCCGAGTCCTATCTACTCGGGCCGGTCAGTGTCGTCTTCGCCACCGCCCTCTCGTTCCTGTCCCTGTTCGTGCTCACCACCGCCGGATTCTGGGTCGTGGAGACCCGGGGGCTGCGGACGCTCTATCAGGTCGGCGGCCCGTTCCTCGCCGGACTGTTCGTCCCGGTGCACGTCTTCCCGGACTGGCTGCGCGGTATCGCCGAGTGCACGCCGTTCCCGTCGATGCTGCAGGTACCGGTGGATGTGCTGTCCGGCCGGGTCGCGGGCTGGGACGCGGCGCAGCTGGTGGGCACGCAGGTCTGCTGGCTACTGGTCGTCCTGGCGGCGGGCCGGGTCCTGCTGGCCGCGGGCCGGCGGAAACTGGAGGTGCAGGGTGGTTGAGACCGCCGTGTATCCACCGGCGAGCCGGCGCGTTCCCGCCGGTGACCGATTCGCACCCTATGCGGCGGTGCTGCGGTCCCGGATCCGCGCGCAGCGCACCTACCGGCTGTCCTTCGCCAGCGATATGGCGGGGGCGACCATGGTCGGGCTGGCCGAATTCGCCGAGGTATGGGTGATCTTCCATCAGGCGAAGGTGCTGGGCGGGCTGGACCTGGACGCCGCGCTGCTCCTGTTCGGTCTGAGCAATCTGGCTTTCGCGCTGGCCCAGTTGGTGTTCGGGCACCTGGACAAGCTGCCGAATCTCATCCGCCTCGGGCAGCTCGATATCTACCATCTGCGCCCGCAGCCGGTACTGCTGCAATTGATCACCAGCGATTTCTCCCTGCGCCGCCTGGCCCGGGCAACGGTCGCGCTGGTGGTGCTGACCGTCGGACTGGTACGCAACGAGATCGTCTGGTCGACCGGGTCCGTGGCGCTGATCGTGCTGACGGTGGTGAGCGGCACGGTCCTGTTCGGCGGTCTGTTCGTGGTGGCCGCGGGCTGCCAGTTCTTCCTCATCGACGGGGCGGAAATGACCAACAGCTTCACCTACGGTGGATCCTTCGCGGCGACGCAACCCGCGTCGATCTTCCCCACACCGTTGAAATTGCTGTTCTGCGTCGCGATACCGGTGGCGTTCACCGCCTACCTCCCGACGCTGGCACTACTGGATCTTCCCGGCCCCGCCGGCATGCTGTCCTGGCTCGCCTGGTGCGCGCCGCTCGCGGCGGCGTGGGTGTGGGTGCTGGCGTGGGTGATGTGGCGGATCGGGACGAGGCACTATCAGAGCGGCGGTGGCTGAGATGGGATACATTGGTACAAATGAAGATACGATCATTGAGGTCGACCGGCTGACCAGGTGCTTCACCCGCCGAACCGGGAAGGGGCTGCGGTCGCGGCGCGAGGTGGTCACTGCGGTCGACGCCATGACCTTCCGGGTCGAGCGCGGCGCGGCGGTCGGCTATATCGGCGCCAATGGCGCCGGGAAGTCGACCACGATCAAAATGCTCACCGGCATCCTGGTGCCGACCTCCGGTTCGGTGCGCACCTGCGGTCTGGAACCCATCCGGCAGCGCCGGGAGCTGGCGAGCCGGATCGGCGTCGTCTTCGGGCAGCGTTCCCAGCTGTGGTGGGACCTGCCGCTGCGGGAATCGTTCACGATCCTGGCGGCGATCCACCGGCTCGACCCCGCGGCCGGACGGGCGCGCACCGCGGAACTTGTCGACCAGCTGGAAATGGCCGATACGCTCGATACGCCGGTCCGGCAGTTGTCGCTGGGCCAGCGGATGCGCGCCGAGGTGGCCGCGGCGCTGCTGCACTGCCCGGAGTTGATCATTCTCGACGAGCCCACCATCGGCTTGGATGTGCTCTCCAAACAGCGCCTGCGCGAATTCCTGCGGGCCGAACGTGCCCAACGCGGCACCACCCTTGTGCTGACCACCCACGATATGGGCGATATCGAGCGCCTCTGCGACCGGGTGCTGGTGGTGGATCACGGGCGATTGGCCTACGACGGCTCGTTGCCCGGCCTCGGGGCGACGGTGGGCGCGCAGCGGGTGCTGGTCGTCGACCTCGCCGCACCCGCGCCGGCCCTCGACGGTCTCGCGGGTGCCGAACTGGTCTCGGTCGAGGCGGAGGGTATGCGGCAGCGGCTGGCCTTCGACGCCGAGACGACCACGGCCGCGCAGCTGCTGGCCGAGGTGTCGGCCCGGGCCGAGGTGCGCGACCTCTCGATCGAGGAGCCCGATATCGAGGACATCGTGCGGCGGCTCTACGAAACCGCCCGCTGAAAAGCGAGGTGCCGGGCCCCCACGGGGCCCGGCACCGGCTCGTCACCTACGAGCGTCACATCGCGGCGTTGCCCGCTTTCCATTCCGGCCACGGAATGTTCCAGTCACCCAGCCCGTCCGTTCCGGGCAGGACCGGACCGACCGTGTTCGTCACGATGGCGATATCGCCGCGTTTGGCGGTGTTGTACACCCACTGGGCGTCCTCGGGGCTGAGATTGAGGCACCCGTGGCTGGTGTTGGTATTGCCCTGCGCACCCAGCGACCACGGCGCCGAGTGGAAGAAGATCCCGCTGTAGGACATCCGGGTGGCCCAGTCCACGTCGGTGCGGTACCCGGCCGGCGAGTTCACCGCGACACCGTAGGTGGAGGAATCCATGACGATGTGCTCGTGCCGGTCCGCCAGGATGTACACCCCGTTGTTGGTGGGCGTGTCGTCCTTACCCATCGAGGTCGGCATGGTGCGGACGACCTGGCCGTTCTTCTCGACGGTGACCATCTTCGTATTGTCGTCGGCCTTGAAGACGACGGCGTCGCCGATGACGAAGTTCGAGTGGATGTCGTCCTGGCCGTAGAGCGAGTTGCCCAGGTCCTTGCCGTAGACGTTCACATCGATCGTCACCTTGGTGCCCGGGTTCCAGAAATGCTCGGGCCGCCACCGGACCTCACGGTTGTTCACCCAGTAGAAGGCGCCCTCGACCGGCGGATCGGTCTTGATGGTGATGGCGTCCTGCGCGGCCTTGCGGTCGGGAATGTTCTCGTCGAACTGGACCGCCACCGGCTGGCCGATGCCGACCACTTCACCCTCGCCGGGCACCAGGTACGGCTTGGTGACATTGCCGGGCGCGGTTGTGGTGAAACTCATACCGGCGGTCGACGCACCACCCAGGCCGTTGGCCCGGGCCTGCAGGCGGTAGGTCTTGCTGTACCCGAGGGGTTCGGTGGTGGACCAGCTGCGGCCGTCGGCTGCCAGCTGCCCGGCCACCGGCTGATCATCGGGGTTGAGCAGGGCTACGTCGGTGAACAGGCCGTCGGTGATCTCGAACTTCATCCCCTCGGCCGGCGAGACGCCGATATCCCCGTCCTTGACGGGTGCCACCAGCTTGGGCTTGATGAGCTCTGTGAGGGGGTTGCGGTCGATGGCGACGGTTCCGTCCGACGCCTCCGACGAGGAACAACCGGTCAGCGCCAGGACGACCAGCGCGACGAGCGCCAGCGGTCCGAAGAGCCAGCGGACCGGCCTGCGCCGATCACCAATATGCATATCAACCCCGTTTCAAGTCTCGGCGCACCCGCTACGCACCGACGGCTTCGGATCCGACCGATCACCTGCTCACCTCGACCCACGGCAGCGGGATCGGTCGAGACCACGTTCATCATTCTGCCAGCCGCGCCGAGGTGATCCCAACCGCCACGATCACTTCCGGCTTCACGGCCCACCTACACATAGGGTTCCGGGCGCCGGTCGTTACGGTGTCGGCCGGCTCACACCCGCCCGACGGGATATCGATTTCACTTCTGCGGCCCGAGCCTGTTAATGTCTGTCCCGCACCGCACAGCGGAGCACGCGCCATTAGCTCAATTGGCAGAGCAGCTGACTCTTAATCAGCGGGTTCGGGGTTCGAGTCCCTGATGGCGCACTTCGAGTCGAAAGACATTCTCCGACTATAGGGTTTGCGTTACCCGCTCGTACATTCGACGGACCCAGACGTGATCAACCCGCTATCTCGCCGTATTTCGACCGTGGCTGCGGCCCGGTCAGTGGCCCGTCGGCGGTAGCCCGGCCGGTGCGCCGTGGATCCATTAGGGTGCGCGGTATGAGCGAGGCGGACGCGCGGGTGGGGCGCGGGCAGGTGGTCGCATGGGGGCTGTGGGACTGGGGGTCGGCCGCGTTCAACGCCGTGATCACCACCTTCGTCTTCGCGGTGTACCTCACCGACAGTGTCGGGGAGGATCTGCCGGGTGATGTCTCCGCCAGCGCCTGGCTGGGGTGGGCGCTCGGACTCGCCGGACTGGTCGTCGCGCTGACCGCGCCGGTCACCGGTCAGCGTTTCGACGCGACCGCGAATCGCAAACGTTCGCTCGGCATCATGACCGCCGTCGTCGTGGTCCTGACGGCGGCGATGTTCTTGGTCCGGGACCAGTACTCCTACCTGTGGCTCGGGCTGGTGTTGCTCGCGCTGGGGTCGGTGTTCCTCGAGCTCGCGACCGTGCCCTACAACGCGATGCTGCGCCAGGTGTCCACCCCGGCGACGCTGGGCCGGGTGTCCGGATTCGGCTGGGCCATGGGCTACTTCGGGGGCATCCTCCTGCTGCTGATCTGCTATTTCGGGTTCATTGCCGGCGACGGCCCGGACCGGGGGCTGCTCGGTGTGAGCACCGAGGACGGGCTGAACATCCGGCTGGTCGTCCTGCTCGCCGCCGTCTGGTTCGGCGTGTTCGCGCTGCCGGTGCTGTTCGCGGTGCCGGAGGTGCCGCGCACCCATGCCGATCCCGGGGCGGCGAGCGCGGGGTTGCTCGGCTCCTACCGGGTGCTGTGGCGCGACCTGAAAGAACTGTGGGCGCTCGATCGCACCGTCATCTGGTTTCTGCTGGCCAGCGCGATCTTCCGGGACGGCCTGGCCGGTGTCTTCGCGTTCGGCGCGGTGCTGGCCGTGCAGGTCTACGGGATCAGCGAGTCCGATGTGCTGCTCTTCGGTATCGCGGCCAATGTCGTCGCGGCGCTCGGGGCGGTCGTGGCCGGCCGGTTCGACGATACGGTCGGGCCGAAACGGGTGATCGCGGTCTCGCTGCTGTCCGCGGTGATGTGTGGTGCGGTGCTGCTGGTGGTGTCGGGCTCGCTGATGTTCTGGATCTTCGGCCTGGCGCTGACTCTCTTCGTCGGCCCGGCGCAGGCGTCGGCGCGGTCCTTCCTCGCCCGGCTGACACCACCCGGGCGGGAGGGGCAGCTGTTCGGGCTCTACACCACGACCGGGCGGGCCGCCTCGTTCCTCGCACCCACCCTGTTCGGCCTGTTCGCCTGGGGTTTCGGGGCGGATCGGGCCGGTATCGGCGGCCTGCTGGTGGTGCTGGGCGCCGGGCTCGCCGCCCTGCTGTTCGTCCCGGCGCCGGACGCCTCGGGCAGCAAAGAGCCGGCGCAGACACCTGTCGCCTGACGCCGGCCCGGTGGGTGCGCGCTCAGGGTTTCCAGGCGCCCATACCGAGGGCGATGAGCCGGATCTGCTGGATGGTGCGGTCGATCACCGGTTGTTCCGCGCGCGCGGTGGCGACCACATAGTCGGCGATCCCGTCGATCACGGTGGACACCAGCAGGTCGGCGGCGACCTCCAGGTCACCCGGCGACCAGTCGTCCAGGGCCGGGACGCGGGACAGGTCCGCCACCAGCTCGCGCACGATCAGTTGTAGTTCGAGTGCGATGGCCGACCGCAGCGCCGGGCTGCCGCCGCGCTGCTCCCGGATCAGGAAGCCGTACAGCTCTCGCTTCTGGGCGACTTCACCGAAGACGAACCGCACCGTCTCCGAGAGCCGGGCATCGGGGGTGCGGCGTAGCTGCCGCAGCGCCAGGCGTAGCGCTTGGACGCCCTCGTCCACCAGGGTGGCGCCGAGGTCGTCCAGTGAGTCGAAATGCCGATAGAAGGCGGTGGGAACGATACCGGCCGAGCGGGCGATCTCGCGCAGGCTCAGCGCCCCGAAACCGCGTTCCGCGGCCAGTGCCAGCGTGCCGACGAGCAGGGCCTGCCGGGTGCGCTCTTTGCGCTCGACGCGGCTCGCTCCCTGATCGGTCATTTCAGTGAGCATACAGACGTTCACCATTCCCTCATCTCTTTCTTGTCGTCCGCGTCACACCGATTGCTGGTTGACAGTTCCGGCGGGGCATCCGGCACACTAGTTGAGTGTACAGACGTACACCGAAAGTAGATCGACCTCGTGACGTGACCGACAGACAGGGACGGAGAACTCCCATGGTGGCCCTCCTCGATCTGGTGCAGACCCTGACCACTCCGCATCCGGTGGACCGGTATCTGGAACTGGTACGCCCGATGCTGACCGTCCGCGATATGCGGGCCCGCATCGTCGCCGTGGACCGCTCGGTGCCGGGGACGATCTCGCTGGGCCTGCGCCCGACCCGGCAGTGGGACGGCCTGCGGGCCGGTCAGTTCCTGCAGCTGGGTGTGGTGATCGACGGAGTACGGCACCTGCGCTGCTATTCGCCGGTGAACTCCCAGCACGATCGCCGCCGCCGTCTCGACCTCACCCTCCGGGTGCACCCGCACGGGCTGGTATCGCGCTACCTGCACGAACACGCGCGCCCCGGCATGATCGTGGACCTCGAACCGGCGTCCGGGGTCTTCCACCTCCCGGACCAGCGGCCCGAGCGGGTGCTGCTGATCAGCGGCGGTAGCGGGATCACGCCGGTGCTGTCCATGCTGCGCACCCTCGTCGACGAGCGATACTCCGGCGAGGTGGTCTTCCTGCACTACGCGCGGTCGCCGGAACTGGTGCCCCATCGCGGCGAACTCGCCGAAATCGGTGCCGCCCATGCGAATATCGCGGTCGAGCTGCGGTACCCGCAACAGGACGGCCGTGGATTCGACCGCGACGAACTCGTGCGGGTGGCGCCGTGGTTCGCCGACGCGCAGACCTACCTGTGTGGTCCGCCGCCGCTGATGGACTCGGTTCGCGAGGTCTACGCGGCCACAGAGCTGAGTGAACGCCTGCACACCGAAGATTTCGTGGCCACCACCGCGCCGGTGAACAGCGCGGACGTCGCGGGGGCCACCACCTTTTCCGCCAGCGGGGTCACTGCCGAGAACACCGGGTCGTCACTGCTGGAGCAGGCCGAGGGCGCCGGCCTGCGCCCGGAATTCGGCTGCCGCATGGGGATCTGCTTCTCCTGCACCTCGGTCCGACGCAGCGGATGCACCCGCAACCTGCGCACCGGGGAGCTCGAATCCGATCCCGATCAGCCGATCCAACTCTGCGTCCAGGCCGCCGTCGGCGACGTGGACATCGAAATCTGACAGCTGAGACGAAGGGGAGAAACAGATGACCATCCTCACCGAGACCAAGGACGGACCGCTGGTCCTCTCGCCCGACCAGGTCGAGGAGATCGGCCGCACGCTCGACGAACTGCGCGACCGGATCGTCGCCGATCTGGGCGAACGCGACCGCCAGTACATCTACGACATCATCAAGGCGCAGCGCGGATTCGAGATCGCCGGGCGGGGCCTGATGTACCTGGGCTTCCTGCCCCCGTTCTGGTTGGCCGGCGTGGCCGCGCTCAGCGTGTCGAAGATCCTCGACAATATGGAGATCGGCCACAACGTCATGCACGGCCAGTACGACTGGATGCGTGAGCCGGGCCTGAACTCGCGGGTCTTCGAATGGGATACCGTCTGCCCGGCGGACCAGTGGAAGCATTCACACAACTACATGCACCACACCTACACCAACATCCATGGTCGTGACCGTGATATCGGCTACGGCGTGCTGCGGATCGACGAGGGGCAGGACTGGCACCCGTACTACCTGGGCAACCCGCTCTACGCGTTCCTGCTGATGGTCTTCTTCGAATGGGGCGTGATGCTGCACGACCTCGAGGCGGACAACATCGTCAAGGGCAAGCGAAGCTGGTCCGACCTCAAACCGCTGATCAAGGGGCAGCTCCGTAAATCGGGCCGGCAGGTCCTCAAGGACTATGTGGCCTTCCCGTTGCTGACCGGTCCGCTGTTCCTGTCCACGCTCGCCGGAAACGCGACGGCGAACCTGGTGCGCAACCTGTGGGCGTACTCGATCATCTTCTGCGGGCACTTCCCGTCCGGTGTGCAGACGTTCACCGAAGAGGAGACCGCCGAGGAGACCCGCGGCGAATGGTATGTCCGGCAGATGCTCGGCTCGGCCAATATCTCCGGCAGCCCGCTGTTCCACATCATGTCCGGCAATCTGTCGCACCAGATCGAGCACCACCTGTTCCCGGATCTGCCGGCCAACCGGTATCCGGAGATCGCGCCGGAGGTACGCGCACTGTGCGAGAAATTCGGGCTCCCCTACAACACCGGGCCGCTGGGCAAGCAGATCGGTTCGGTGTGGGCCAAGATCTTCCAACTGGCGCTGCCGCCGCGGTTGACGGAGTCCAGGATCGCCCGCTTCCTGCCCGCTGTGCTGCGGAAACAGCCCACCTCCGGTGTTATCGTGATGCGTCAGCAGAGTCCTACCGAAGCGGGCGTGTGATGATCGGCAAATTCGAGGCCAACAAGGATCTCATCCAGGAGCTCACCACGTCGGGGGCGCGCCGGGTCGGCAATATCGCGAGCATCATCACCGGCACGGTCTCGGAGGTGACCCGGGAGATCGGGGAATGGATCACCGACGCCATCGAGATGAACGAGGCCGCCGCCGCGGCCCGGCGTGATGCCGCGGCCGAGGGGCGAGGGGACGACGACCTGCGGGCGCCGGGGGAGAGCCGGGACGGGGCCGATACTGCACCGGCTCGGGAGACCGGCGTCGTTCTGGACGCCGATATCGGCGACGCCGAGACCGCCGAGTCCGATCCCTCCGGCAAACGCCACTGATCGAATCCGCAGAACCGCTCGGTGGGACAAGTCACACCGAGCGGTTACTCATGGGCTAATCTCGGCTCGTGCCCGCCTATATCTCCTCCCCGGAGCTGACCTTCGGTTTCCTGTTCGCGCTGGAGGACCCCGAGCGGATCGCGGAGATGGTGCGCGACCTGATGGAACGCAAAACCGTCTCGGTATTCCGGCTGGCACGGTTGTCCGACGACGATGGGCCGCCGGAACGCTATGTCGTGAACTGGGCGGCCATCCCGCAGATCTCCATCACCACCACCGCGCCCGACCCGGCCGAACTCCGGGCCGACCAGGTGATGCTGGTCAACGCGTTCCTCGGCGACGAGGGCGAGATCCGGCTGTACTCGCAGGGGAGTGCGCCGCAATAGATCACGGGCCCCTCCGTGAGATCCCCGTGACTGGTGGTGATCCGCCGTTATCGAACTGTAGCCTTGTTCGGGGTTCTGAATGAGCGATGGGTAACAAGGAGTGGGCGCAGTGGAGATCGTGATACGGCTGCTGATCGTATTCGGGGGCACGCCGGCCGTGACGATCGCCCTCGGCTGGGCGATCGACCGCGGCCTCCGATACTGGTCGGCCCGCCATCCCAAGACCACGATTCCCGGTCTGCTGCGGCGGATCCAATTACCGCTGCAGTTGTTCCTGGGCTTCGCCGCGCTGCGGATCACCTATCCGCTGGCCGATCTGCATCTGCGCCAGGACACGGTGATCCTCAGCGTCCTGGCCTCCATGGTCACCATGTCGGCGGTCTGGCTGGTGGTCCGGATAGTCGACGCGGTGGCCGACGGGCTGCTGAACAGCTACTCCCGCCGGGCCCGCGACCCGCGCCGGGTACGTCAGCTGAACACCCAGTTCACCCTGATCCGCCGGATCACGACCGCGCTGCTCGCGGTCGCGACGGCGGCGATCGCCATGCTGGTCATGTTCCCCGGGCTGCGCGTTCTGGGCACCTCGCTGCTCGCCTCCGCCGGCATCATCGGCATCATCGCCGGTGTGGCGGCGCAATCCACGCTCAGCAACCTCATGGCGGGTCTGCAGATCGCGTTCGGTGATTCGGTGAAGATCGGCGACACGGTCGTCGTCGAGGGCGAGATGGGCACCGTCGAGGAGATCACCCTGTCCTTCCTCACCGTCCGGATCTGGGACGACCGCCGGCTCACCATGCCGGTCTCGTACTTCAACAGCAAACCGTACGAGAACTGGTCGCGCGGCGGCCCGCAGATGACCGGCACCGTATTCCTCTACCTGGACCACAGCGCCCCCGTGGCCGACCTCCGGGAGCATCTCTACGAATACCTGAGCGAGCATCCCGATTGGGACGGCCGCAGCTGGAACCTCCTGGTCACCGACAGCACCCCCACCGGTATCGAGGTCCGGGCCTCGATGACCGGGCGTGATTCGGATGCGGTGTGGTCGCTGCGCTGCGCCGTCCGCGAGGAACTGATCAGCTGGCTGAACAATCAGCATCCGGGCGCGCTGCCGCGCCTGGCCGCGCTGGACGGATTCGACAAGACGCCGGTCAGGTAGGCCGCGCCGGGCACCGGCGGGCCGGCCGGCCGAGCGGCCGGTTGATCTCGATGCCGTGTCGGCACGGCGGGATGAATACGAAAATGTGTGTGATAGCTCACAATTGAGGGGCGGCCGAGCCGGTTGGGTCGGCCGGGCCAGCACCCTCGAAGGAGCGTTGATCACAATGCCTGCTCCCGCCGGTTACCCGGTCCGAGTTCGCGGCGATCTGGACCCCGCGCTGTCGCGCTGGATGTGGATCGTGAAATGGCTTCTCGCCATTCCGCACTACATAGTTCTGTTCTTCCTGCACATCGGTTATGCCGTGGTCACCGTGATCGCGTTCTTCGCGATCCTGTTCACCGGCAGATACCCTCGGGCCCTGTTCGACTACAGCGTCGGGGTCATCCGGTGGTCGTGGCGTGTCGGCTTCTACGCCTGGGCGCCGGCCGGCACCGACAGATATCCGCCGTTCTCCCTGTCCCGTGACGACGACTACGCGGCGGATCTGGACGTCGACTATCCGCTGACGCTGCATCGTGGGCTGGTGCTGGTGAAATGGTGGCTGCTGGCCCTCCCGCACTACCTGATCATCGGCGGTATGACCGGGGCGGCCTGGCTGGTCGACTTCGACGACGCCGACACCACGGCCAGTGCCGCGGGAATCCCGTTGATCGGCGTACTGACCTTCGTCGCCCTGGTCGGGCTGCTGTTCGCGGCACGCTATTCCCAAGGCCTGTTCGATTTCGTGATGGGGATCAACCGGTGGATCCTGCGGGTGCAGGTCTACGGCTCGCTGCTACGCGACGAATACCCGCCCTTCCGCTTGGACCAGGGCGCCCGCGACGAGGTGGCGCCCCCACCCGCGGTCGATACGAGCAAACCCGAGGCCTGAGACGGCTGTCGGTCAAATGAAAAAGCCCGAGGACCCAATGGGCCCTCGGGCTTTCCAGGGTGAGTGACGGGACTCGAACCCGCGACAGCCAGGATCACAACCTGGTGCTCTACCAACTGAACTACACTCACCATCGCCGATTTGCACCGGCGGCCTAGATAGTAGCGCGTCTACCCCTCCGCAAGCCAATCGGTTATCGGTGTGCCGGTCGCCGGACTCTAGACCCGGCCGGGCGTGCCGCCACCGGTTCCGCCCGCGGGACCGGCGGCGACCTCGGCGGCGATCGCGGAGATCTCCGCCGTGGAAGGGCCCGGCGCGGGGACGAAGGCGGTGCGCCGGTAGTACTCGAGTTCCCGGATCGATTCCTGGATATCGGCGAGCGCGCGATGGGCCAGACCCTTCTCGGGCTGGCCGAAATAGATCCGCGGGTACCAGCGACGGCACAGTTCCTTGATGGAGCTGACGTCGATCATCCGATAGTGCAGGTGCGCGTCCAGCTCCGGCATGTCCCGGGCGATGAACCCACGATCGGTGGCGATGGAGTTACCGGCCAGGGGCACCATCCGGGCGGTGGGCGCGTACTGCTTCACGTAGTCGAGTACCTGCCGCTCGGCCTCGGCGAGGGTGACCGTGGAGCGCCGTACCTCTTCGGTGAGGCCGGACCGGGCGTGCATCTCGGCGACCACCTCGGGCATCGCCGCGAGCGCCTCCTCGTCGGCGTGGATGACGATATCCACCCCGTCACCGAGAACGTTCAAATCGCTGTCGGTCACCAGGGCGGCCACCTCGATCAGTTTGTCGGTGACCAGGTCGAGCCCGGTCATCTCACAATCCATCCACACCACTAATTTGTCCGACACCCGCACCACCCTAATCAGCGCCGCCACCCGCCGAGCGCAATCACCGCCCGCTCCGTGTGGGAAGTCTCCGGGACCGGCTCCCGGTCAGCCGCCGAGCTTCTTGTAGAACGCGCCCGCGATCGGGGCGGTGAGCGCTCTGGGCCCGTAGTTGCCGGCAGCGCTCATACCCTTCCCGATCAGGCCGGGCACCACCCGCATCTTGTTGCGGGCCAGCGCGTCGATCGAGATCCGGGCCGTGTACTCCGACGACACCCACAGGAAATCCGGGACCATGCGGTCGACCAGGGAGGCGTCGGCGGGATCGGGGGTCTCGGTACGCACCGGGCCCGGGGCGAGCAGGGTGATGTGCACCCCGGAGCCTTTCAGCTCGCCCCGCAGGGATTCGGCGAAGGTGTTGGCGAAGGCTTTGCTCGCCGCGTAGGTGGAGTTGTTGGGGATGGGCATGTTCCCGGCCGCCGAACCGCTCACCAGGATGCCCCCGGCCCGGCGTGCCAGCATCGCGGGAAGTACGGCCAAGGTCAGGTCGTGCACGGCGACGGCGTTCAACTCCAGCTGATCGCGTTCGTAGGCGGGATCGAGGGCGGCCAGGGGACCGAACGTCGCGATACCCGCGTTGTTGCACAGGATCGAGATATCGCGGCCCGCGAGTTCCTCGGTGAGCGGAGCCCGCTGCGCCCGGTCGGCGAGATCGACGGCGCGGACTTCGGCGGTGATGCCGTGCTCCCGGGTCAGCCGGCCGGCCAGGTCGTCGAGGATCTCGCCGCGGCGCGCGACCAGGATGAGCGAATGACCCCGGCGGGCCAGTTCGGCGGCCAGTGCGGTTCCGATTCCGGACGAAGCGCCGGTCACCACGGCGCGGCTCTCGGCGGTAGGCGAAGGCAAACCCATTCCCGACACCCTAGAGGGCGCTGCCGGGCGTAGCCCAGCCCGCAGCCCGCGCAGGGCCGGGGGCGGCTGGGGTCGGTGTTGGGGGCGGTGGGTCTGCATGTTGACGCGCATGGCCGGAGCGAATGCGGAGGTACGCCGGGGTCGGCTGGGGTTGGTGTTGGGGGCGGTGGGTCTGCATGTTGACGCGTATGGCCGGAGCGAATGCGGAGGTACGCCTACCGGGATTGTGTGTTTGGCGCTCGGCGGAGGGGGGTACACCCACTCCGACTGGCCCGAACAGCTCAGTCGGGTGGGTGGAGCGCCCCCGGCAGGAATCGAACCTGCGACCTAGGGATTAGAAGGCCCTTGCTCTATCCAACTGAGCTACGGAGGCAGTGGTTCCACCATGGCGGACAACGGCCGCGCTGTCCAGCTGAAAAGTTTAGCGATCGACCGAATCGTCTGATTTGCGCTGCCCGGAAACAGCCCCGGCGGGCCGAACGGTGCCCGTCGAACTACTCTCGAAGCTATGTCGTCAGCCCAGGCTCCCGCCGCCGAACCCGCTACGAAGGCCGGTCGGCCCAGTGGCTCGGCGGTCGTTCCGGCGGTGCTGACAGTGTTCGCCGCGGCGCTCGCCGCGTTGGTATCGATGCTGGTGGTGGGCTTGTCGGCCGCCCAGGCGCTGAGTCTGCTGGGTATTCCCGATCCTGGCCCGCTGACCACCTACGGTCTGCCCGCGTTCCGGGCGCTGGCCGATCTCTTCGCGGCCTTCACGGTGGGGTCGCTGCTCTTCGCGGCCTTTCTGGTGCCGCCGCAGCGTGGCGGTCTGCTCGACACGGGGGGTTACCGGGCGGTGCGGCGGGCCTCGGGCCTGGCGGTGGCCTGGGCGGTGAGCGCCGCGCTGCTGATACCGCTGACCGTCTCCGACAGCACCGGCCGGCCGGTCACCGAGATTTTGGCACCCCAGGATCTGTGGAGGGTCGCCGATGAGATCGAACTCGCCGGTACCTGGCGGCTCACCGCGATCGGCGCTCTGCTGCTGGCGATCGGCTGCCGGCTGGCCCTGCGCTGGGGATGGACGCCGGTGCTGTTCGGCGCGTCGGTCGCGGTGATGATGCCGCTGGCGCTGACCGGGCATTCCGCGTCCGGTGGTGCCCACGACGTGGCCACCAACAGTTTGATCCTGCATCTGATCGCCGCGGCGTTCTGGGTCGGCGGTCTCGGCGCGCTGCTGGTTCACGCGTTGTGGGACGGCACGCATACGGCCCTGGCTGCCCGGCGTTTCTCCGCGGTGGCCCTGGTGTCCTTCGTGGTGCTGGCCGTCAGCGGCGTGGCCAACTCGTGGGTGCGGGTGCCCTGGGACGAGCTGTTCACCAGCACCTACGGCCGGTTGGTGCTGGCCAAGGCCGCCGCCCTGGTGATTCTCGGCGTCTTCGGCTGGTTCCAGCGGCGCGCGGCGCTTCCGGCACTGGCCGCCGACCCGGACGATCGGGGCGCGCTCGCCCGCTTCGCGAGTGTGGAACTGCTCGTCTTCGCCGCGACCATGGGCCTGGCGGTGGGGCTGGGCCGGACTCCGCCGCCGGCGCCGACGAGCGTGCCGACCCCGATGGAGGTCGAGCTCGGCTACAACCTGGACGGCCCGCCCACGGTGGCGCGGCTGCTCTTCGACTGGCGTTTCGACCTGATCTTCGGCACGCTCGCCATCGTGCTGGCGGTGCTCTATCTGCTGGGCGTCCGGCGGTTGCGGGCGCGCGGTGACGTCTGGCCGGCCGGACGGACCGTCGCCTGGCTGCTCGGCTGCGCGGTGCTGCTGTTCACGACCTCGTCGGGGGTCGGCCGCTATGCGCCCGCCATGTTCAGCGTGCACATGGGCGCGCATATGGCGCTGTCGATGCTGACTCCGATCCTGCTGGCCCTGGGTGGCGTGGTGACGCTCGCGTTGCGCGCGCTGCCGCCGGCCGGTCGGGACGGCGCCCCGGGCCCCCGGGAATGGATCCTGGCGGCCGTGCACAACCCGGTTTCCCGGTTCCTCACCCAGCCGATCGTGGCCTCGGTGCTGTTCGTGGCCGGTTTCTACGCTCTCTATCTGGGCGGGATCTTCGATGCCTACGCCGATTCCCATACCGCGCATCTGCTGATGAACCTGCATTTCCTGCTCAGTGGCTATCTCTTCTACTGGGTGGTGATCGGGATAGACCCGAAACCGCGCCGGGTGGAGCCGCTGACCAGATTGGCCATGGTGTTCGGTTCGCTGCCCTTCCACGCCTTCTTCGGGGTCGTGTTGATGGGAATGAGCACGGTGCTGGCCGGCTGGTTCTATCGGAGCCTCGACCTGGGCTGGTCTATCGATCTACTGGGTGATCAGCGCACCGGGGGCAGTCTGGCGTGGGCCACCGGTGAGGTACCGCTTGTCGTGGTCATGCTGGCGCTGCTGATCCAGTGGTCGCGCAGCGACGCGCGGCTGGCCCGGCGCACCGACCGCGCCGCGGAACGTGACGACGACGCGGAACTCGCCGCGCACAATGCCATGTTCGCCCAATTGGCCAAGCGAGATCGGGCAAGTAGGTAGATGACCGAGCAGAGAATCCCGCTGACACCTGTGCCACCACTCCGGCGTATCTACCGGTCGGATGTGCGGGCGGCGCGTCGGCGACTGACCGGGCGCATTCGCAAGACCCCGGTCTTTCACACCGCTGTACCGGGGCCCGGCGGCCCTGTCCCGGTCACCCTGAAGCTCGAGTATCTGCAGCACGGTGGCACATTCAAGGTGCGCGGCAGTTATAACGCGCTGTTGTCGGAACGGGTGTGTCCCGAACATGTGGTGATCGCCTCGGGCGGCAACGCGGGGATCGCCGCGGCGCTGGCGGCGGCCGGGATGGGCAAGACCTGCACGGTGGTGGTCCCGGAATCGGCGCCGCACACCAAGGTCGCCGCCATGTGGTCGCACGGCGCCGAGGTGCGCTGGCACGGAACCACCTACGCCGAGGCCTATGAGCACGCCTGCGAGATCACCGCCGAGCGCGGGGCGTTGCAGTTGCACGCCTACGATCTGCCCGCGGTGGTGGCCGGGGCCGGAGTGATCGAACTGGAGATCGAGGAGCAGGTCCGCGGGCGGCCGCCGATCCTGGCCGCGGTCGGCGGCGGAGGGTTGATCGGTGGGATCGCCGCCGCCGGCGGGCGCCGCCGCGAGATCGTGGGCGTCGAACCCGAGGGGATCCCGACGCTGAATTCCGCGCTGGCCGCCGGGAAGCCGGTCGATGTGGAGGTGTCCAGTATCACCGCCGATGCCCTGGGCGCCTCGCGGATCGGCGAGATCGCTCTCGATGTGACCCGGCGCTACGGTGTGCGGTCCGCGCTGGTGACCGATGACGCGATCACCGACGCCCGGGACTATCTGTGGCGGGAGTTCCGGATCGTCGTCGAACTCTCCGGCGCGGTGGCCCTGGCGGCGATTCTCAGCGGTGCCTATGTACCGCGGGAGGGCGAGCGGCCGGTGGTGGTGCTGTGCGGCGCGAACACCGAACTCCCGGTGCTCTGACGCGCTGATCCGTGTCGGTTCACCGCTGGACCACCCGCAGACGCGGTGCCGAGCGGCCTTTCGTCCGACGGTTGTCGCCATGGGTGTGAACGAGACACGGGGAGCATCGAGTCCGGCTGCGTGAACCGGCGCTGCGGTTGCTCATCGAGACCCACGCGAAGCTCGACGGGGGTATGAGCGCCTCGACCCTGCACTACATCCTTCCCGATTCAGCCCGCCTGGTGTTCGACGCCGGCAATGCGGAGGCGCTGCACGGCGCGCGGCCGGCGGCCGACGAACTGGTGGCCAAACAGCGGACCGCCGCACGCTCGGGTATCGCGCAGCTGTGCCGCGGGCTGGCCGCCCGCGACCCCGACGCGCTCTTCGCCGCCGCGCGGGAGTTCGCGCACTGTGATTGGCCACTCTACGAAGCCCAGGCCTACGAGGACGCGGCGATCGTGCTGGCCGCGGGCGGTCGCGGGACCGGCGCGCGGGAGGCGCTCGAATCCGCCGTCCGGCTGTACACCCGGCTGGGTGCTTCGTGGGGTACCGCCCGCGCGGTGGCCCGGATCCGGCGTTACGGAATCCGCCGGGGCGTGCGCGGCCCGGGCAATCGCCCGAAAACGGGCTGGGCGTCGCTGACCGAGACCGAACGATCCGTGGCGGTCCAGGCGGCCGACGGCTCTTCGAATGCCGATATCGCTGCGCAGATGTCCTGTCGCGGCGCACCGTTCAATCGCATGTGTCGAGCATTCTGCCCAAACTCGGCGTGCGCTCACGGCGGGATATCGCCGCCGCCATGACGGCCGCGGGCCGCTGAATCCGGCGGACCGCTCTTTCCACAAGTGCGCGGTCGCGCGGAAGTTGTGCACAGATTCGATTCGCGCCCCCCACCGCCCCGCCGGGCCGGTGACCATGAGTACGTCCCCGGAAGCACCGGGCGAACGGAGGGGCGGAAATGTACGAAGCAGTGGCGACCGTGGTCGGTACGGTGGTGACCGAACCGGTGAGACGAGAACTGCCCGGCGGCGAGCAGATGATCAGCTTCCGGTTGGCGAGTACCGCGCGGCGGCTGGATCGCGAAACCGGTGAATGGGTGGACAACGGGACGCTCTTCCTCACGGTGAGCTGCTGGCGGCGGTTGGTGGCCGGGGTGGACGCCTCGATCCATCGGGGTGATCCGGTGATCGTGCAGGGGCAGTTGCGGTCGAACGAGTACCACACCCGGGAAGGCGCCCAGCGCCGCGATCTGGAGATGCGAGCGCATACCCTGGGGCCGGACCTCACCCGCTGCACCGCCCGGGTGGAGCGCCGACGGACCGGGCATCCGGCCACGACCGGGAATATATCCGCCGTTCCCGGCGCTGCGACTGCCGAAAGCGGGGCGGCGGGGGAACCGAACGATCCGATGGTGGAGCAGCCGGCGCGCGACGAGGAGCCCGTGAACGCCGACGTGTGAAACCGCACCGATGTTTGACGGATAGGGTGATCGCTATGGCTGAGTTCATCTACCAAATGAAGAAGGTTCGTAAGGCGCACGGCGACAAGGTCGTGCTCGACGATGTCACCTTGAACTTCCTTCCCGGCGCCAAGATCGGCGTTGTCGGTCCGAACGGCGCCGGTAAATCCAGCGTCCTGAAGATCATGGCCGGATTGGACCAGCCGAACAACGGCGAGGCCTTTCTCGCGCCCGGCGCCACGGTCGGGATCCTGCAGCAGGAACCGCCGCTGAACGAGGAGAAGACCGTCCGCGGCAATGTCGAGGAGGGGCTCGGCGAGATCAAGGTCGCACTCGACCGGTTCAACGAGATCGCCGAACTCATGGCCACCGATTACTCCGACGAGCTCATGGACGAAATGGGCAAGCTGCAGGAGGAGCTCGACCACGCCGATGCCTGGGACCTGGACTCCCAGCTGGAGCAGGCGATGGACGCGCTGCGCTGCCCGCCGCCGGACGAGCCGGTGACCAACCTCTCCGGTGGTGAGCGCCGCCGGGTGGCCCTGTGCAAACTGCTGCTCAGCAAACCCGACCTGCTGCTGCTCGACGAGCCCACCAACCATCTCGACGCCGAGAGCGTGCTCTGGCTCGAACAGTTCCTCGCGCAGTACCCGGGCGCGGTCCTGGCGGTCACCCACGACCGGTACTTCCTGGACAATGTCGCCGGCTGGATTCTCGAGCTCGACCGCGGCCGGGCCATCGGTTACGAGGGCAACTACTCCACCTATCTGGAGAAGAAGGCCGAGCGGCTCGCGGTCCAGGGCAAGAAGGACCAGAAGCTGCAGAAGCGGCTCAAGGACGAACTCGCCTGGGTCCGGTCGGGCGCCAAGGCGCGCCAGGCGAAGAACAAGGCGCGTCTGGGCCGCTACGAGGAGATGGCCGCCGAGGCGGAGAAGATGCGGAAGCTGGACTTCGAGGAGATCCAGATCCCGGCCGGTCCGCGACTGGGCAGTGTGGTGGTCGAGGTGGAGCACCTGGACAAGGGCTTCGGCGACCGGCAGCTGATCAAGGATCTGTCGTTCACCCTGCCGCGCAACGGCATCGTGGGCGTCATCGGGCCCAACGGTGTCGGTAAGACCACGCTTTTCAAGACCATCGTGGGTCTGGAGGAGCCGGACAGCGGCACGGTAAAAGTCGGCGATACCGTCAAACTGAGCTACGTGGACCAGTCCCGCGCCGGTATCGACCCCACGAAGACCGTATGGCAGGTGGTCTCGGACGGGCTCGATTACATCGAGGTCGGCCAGCAGGAGATGCCGTCGCGCGCCTACGTGAGTGCCTTCGGGTTCAAAGGCCCGGACCAGCAGAAGCCGGCCGGGGTGCTCTCCGGTGGTGAACGCAACCGGTTGAACCTGGCGCTCACCCTGAAGCAGGGCGGCAACCTGATCCTGCTCGACGAG
>NZ_JBKOOL010000090.1:0-23560 GCF_046764065.1 Nocardia sp. NPDC002869 | reverse complement strand
GGCGAGGGCTCCGGCCAGTACGGCGGCGGCGGCGATTCTCTTCACGAATCCGAAGTTGCGGGCGATGGTCATGGCGTGCTCCGTTCTGTTCCGGCCTTGCTGTAACGATTCACCAGGTAATGCACCGTCAGGTAACGGCAACTTGATGGCGTAGCCATCGGTACTGCCCGGCTCAGGGGAGGGGCGGCAGGCCGGGCAGCGCGAAAGGCAGCTGCGGCAGGCCCGGCAGGTGAACCGCCGGCAGCAGGCTCGGCGCCGGCGCCGGGATGTAGGGGTTGGGCGTGTTCCAGGCGGCCGGGCTCTGGGAGCCGCCGCCGTGATCCGCCCGATCCCAACCCGCCGGCTGGTCGTAGCCGCTGTTGTCGTTGTGCGAATCACGGTCGGGGTACTGGTTGCCGCCGCTGTTGAGGTGGTCTTCGTACCCGTCGTAGTTCTGCTGGTTGTGATCGACATAGCCGTACTGGCCGTTGTCGTCCCAGCCGAAATCCCCGTCGCCGTTCCAGCTGTCGCTATCGCCGAAGCTGTCGCCGGAATCGCTGATCCGGGTCGCCTGGCCGGCGTCGGCGAGGGCGGAGCCGGCGGTGACGGCCAGCGGTGTGAGGGCGATGACCGCGATCGCGGCGATTCGCGCGGCGAGGCGGCGGGTGCGCTGTGCGGGGTTCGTGTTCATCGGAGGGTCCTCACTCGGTCGCGCCCCGGCGTGGGATCCGGGGCGGTCGCACTCGCTGGAGTGCTTTATCGGAACACCACCTACCGTACCGCTAGATAACGGCACGTTCAATAGATGGCCGTCAATTGGGGTGATCGTCCCCACTCCGGAGTGGCGCGAACCGCGGACCCGCCTGCTATTGCTTGTACGTATATGTCTACGTATAGTTGGCTCATGCCGAACAAGACCATCTACGTCGCCGACGACGACCTGCCACTGTTCCAGCGCGCGCAGGAGTTGGTCGGCGGCAATCTGTCCGGCGCGGTGGTCACCGCGCTCAAACGCTTCATCGAATTGGAGGAGGGCAAGGTCGAGGGGTACGAGGAAATCGTGCTCCGGGTCGGCCACAACGGCGTCCGGCAGGTGCGCTTCCAGGGCGCCCTGCTCGGTGAACACCGGGACGTGGGCGATGAGCGGATGGAGCACATCCGGGTGTTCCGCGGCCGCAAGGGGAAATACGCGCTGCACGAGCAGTATTCGAATTGGTCGGACTATCCCGAATCGGCGAACTGGCTGCGCGACCTGAAGAACTGGCGCCGCATGCTCGGTATCGAGCACGACTGGGGCGACTATGTTTTCACGGTCGTGGACACCCTGGAGGAATTACGGGGCAAGATTCCGGACCAGCTCTACCAGCGGATCTCCGGGGTCGCCGAGCGTCCACCCGTGGAAGAACTCGATATCTGATCCGTTCCGGCCGCACCCGGCCGTGGCCGCGTACTGGCATCGTCAACCGGTTCCGCACCATGGCGATCTCGCAGTCCTCGCTGCTCACCGGACATGTGCTGGGAGTCCAGGTGCAGGCGTTGCCGGCCTTGGCCGCGATGCTGGGCGGCTCCGGTCTGGTGCCCACCGACACCATGCCGACAGTGATGCGCTGGTTCGCCGAGTATCAGCCGTTCACCCCGTTCACCGAGACGATACGAGGCCTGCTGATGGGCAGCACCATCGCTGACGCCCGCCGTGCCGATCCCCGCCGGTTCGCCGGCGGGGATCTCGGCGCGCTAGTTGCGTTCGACCTCGATCGGATGGGTGGCCAGCAGCGACAGCGGCAACGGCTGCCGGCGCAGCACCTGCGCCCACATATCGGTGCGCCGCCCGGCGATCGGATCACTGGGCAGGGCGGATACGACGATCCAGTCGTCGTTGGCCAGCTCACTGTCCAATTGACCGAAGGTCCAGCCCGCGTACCCGGCGAATATCCGGACACCCTCGACCAGCGGGCCGATCCGGTCCGGTTCGGCATCCAGATCGACCAGCACCACCCGGCCGTCCACCCGGCGCAGCCCCGCCACCCCCTCGATGGACGCGCCCACCCGCAAGGTGCCCAGGCACAGCGCGGCATCCCGTTTGACGGGCCCGCCCACGAACAGGGTGTGCGGCCGGGCCGACAGCTCCGCCCACTGCGGCAGCACATCGTGCACCGGGGTGTCGCTGGGCCGGTTCAGCACCACTCCGAGCGTGCCCGCGTCGTTGTGCTCGATGATGTAGACCACCGTGCGGCGGAACGTGGGCTCGGCCAGGTCGGTCGAGGAAACGAGTAGGGTCCCGGCCCGCACCGTCTGCTCACCCTGCCGGTTACCGCGACGACCAGGTTCGGGCTCGTGCCCGCCACCGCGGCCGCCCCGGGTCTTGCGATCATCGGGGTCATCTGCCTGCGCCACCTGGCCATCATCGCAGTTATTGCCCGACTGTGCCGCTCTGATCAACGGTTCACTTCGCGCGAAGTTCGCTCGGGAGCCGTTTCCGCGCCATCTGGACATACCGCGACAGCCTCGTAGAGTCAGCCGTATGCGTCCCCCCGAGGTGCTCCTGGACAACAGCGACGATGTGTACGCCTTCTACCGCGAACACCGGCAGAACCGCCTGCAGGCGATGGGCGCCTACGCCCTGCTCGGGCGGCGCTACCGGCCGCGGGTCGGCTACGCGGCCGGGGCGCGTGAGGCGATCGGCGCCCTCATCCGCTCCCGGACCCCGCTGCTGATCGCGGTGAACCACCTGTCCCGGCTGGATCCCTACACCCTCGCGGCCGCCGCCTGGCGCAGTGAACTACGGCCGATCATCGGCCGCACCCGGGTGCTGGCCAAGGACGAGTTGTTCGAGGAAGCCAAATTGCGCCGACGCATCGACATGATGGGCGGTATCCCGGTGTTCCGCGGGCGCGACCACGGGCTGCGGGCGGTGAACGCGGCGGGGCAGCAGATGATGGATATCTGTGCCGAACGCCTGGCCCATGGGGACAGCCTGGCGATCTTTCCGGAGGGCACCTGCAACGATATCGACCCGGCGCAGGTGCAGGCGGTCGGAACGGGTATCGGGCATATCGCCTTCCGGACCACCCGACTCGGTGCCCGGCCCGCACTGGTCGGTCTCGGCCTGAGTTACGGCCCGCGCGCCGACCCGGCGATCGAGCCGACCAAGGAGCAGGCGAAAGCGGCGAGCTTCTACTTCGGAATGCCGCGAACCGAACTGCCGACCCGGCCCGCGGAGATCGCCCGGCTGGTACGCACCGACCTGCAGCAGGCCCTCGACGGCGCCGTGGCCGCCTACTGAGAGCCCGTCGGCGGGGCCCGGCCCGGCAGTAGCGGCAGGGCCCTACTGCGGCAGCCCCAGGCGATCGCGGGCCCAGTGCGGCACCAGCGACAGGTATTGCGGTCTGGTCTCGATGAAATTCTGGACCACCCGGCACATGGGCAACACGCCCAGCCCTTCGGCGTGGGTGGCGTGCAAGGCGGACTCGACGAGGATCCGGGCGTAATCCCGGCCGTCGAATCGCGGGTCGACCTCGGTGTGCACGAATGCGCGCTCGCCGACGGTGTCCTGATATTCGGTATATCCCGCGACCTCGCCCTCGACCGTGATCTCGAAGCGTTCCAGTGCGGTGTTGTTGCGGACCTCCGTCGGCATGGCTCGACGTTACTCGTTCGGCGGTGAATTTTCGCATCGATACGCGCGGTGGGTCAGTCGATTTCGATGATCGCCCGCCCGACGATCTCGCCGCGGGCCAGTGCGCTGTAGGCCTCGTCGGCCCGGTCCAGCGAATAGCGACGGGTGATGACGTCCTGCGGTCGGACCGTATTCGCCGCGACCATCCGCAGCAGCGCGGGCATATCGGTGCGCGCCTTCGCCCCGTAGGAGCCGCGGATCTGCAGTTTGCGGCGTACCAGGCGGGCCAGGTCCACCGCGCCGGTGGCGCCGGCGGGTGCGATGCCCACCACCACCGCCCGGCCGCCGTCGTCCAGTATGTCCAGGGCCGTCGCGAACGTCGCGGCGCTGCCCAGCGCCTCGAACGCCACGTCCACCCCGTGCCCTTCGGTCAGCTCCCGGACCCGGGCCGCGGCGTCCTCGGTGCGGGAGTTGATCGTATGGGTGGCGCCGAGTTTCGCGACCGCGGCCAGTTTGTCGTCGCTGATATCGATCGCGATGATCCGGGCGACCCCGGCCGCCGCCGCGAACTGCACGATCGACGACCCCACGCCACCGGCCGCGACCACCGCGATCCGGTCGCCGAGCGCGAGTTCGGCGGTGTGCACGGCGCCGAGCGCGGTGAAGGAGCTACAACCCAGGATCGATACGGCCTCGAGTCCGACATCCGCGGGTACTGCGAAGACATCGGAGGCGGGCACCACGCAGTATTCGGCGAGCCCCCCCATCGAGTACATGGCCAGCGGGGTTCCGTCGGCGCGGGCGAGGCGGGTCGTGCCGTCGTAGAGGGTGCCGTTGAGCCGGTTGTGGGCGAAGAATTTCTCGCACAGGTCCTCGGCGCCGCGGACACAGTGGCGGCAGTCGCCGCAGGGCATGATGAAGCTGCAGACCACGTTGTCGCCGACCGCGATCGTCTCCACGTCTTCGCCGAGTTGTTCGACCACACCGGATACCTCGTGGCCGAGCACCGCGGGCGCGGGGAATTTCACCTCGGAGCGCAGGACGTGCAGGTCGGTGTGGCAGACCCCGCAGGCGGTGACCCGCAACAGGACCTCGCCGCGCCGGGGGACCGGCACCGGGATGTCCTCGATCACCAGTCGGGGTTCGGTTCCGTGGAAAACTGCGGCCCGCACGCCACTCTCCTCCGTCGTTCGTTCCGGCACACGCGCCCGACGTCCGGGTGGGAACAGCCGGGCCCGACCACCGTCTCAGAAAAAAGCGCTGCCGGGAGCCGGTTCGGCCGTCCGGCCGGTAATTGCCGCCCGAACCGTCCCACTTGCGCCGGCCAGCGTTGCTTCTACCTGCGTCTTCGAACAAATGAGAGCACTGCTCTTGACGTGGCTGCCGGAAGGTGCGATTGTTGGTCACAACAGAGAGCATCGCTCACAAAGGAGAAAACGATGACTGCCGCGACCCGCTACCTCGCCCCCACCCGTTTCGACCCGATCTTCAACCGGCTCGCCAACCTGCTGCCCAAGCTCGGGATCAGCGTCGCCGGCTCCCGGTTGCTGGCGGTGCGCGGGCGCAAGTCCGGAGAGTGGCGGACCACCATGGTCAACCTGATGACCGCCGCCGACGGACAGCGTTATCTCGTGGCACCGCGCGGCCACACGCAGTGGGTGCGCAATCTGCGGGCCGCCGGTACCGGTGAGCTGCGGCTGGGCCGGCAGACAGAGGCATTCACCGGGATCGAGGTCGCCGACGCGGACAAGGTGCCGCTGCTGCGGCTCTACCTCGAGCGCTGGGGCTGGGAGGTCGGCCGCTTCTTCGAGGGCATCACCAAGGACTCCACCGACGCCGAACTCGCCGAAATCGCCCCGGGATTCCCGGTTTTCCGGATCGAGAGCGCGAGTTGAGGCAGCACCCGGCGGGCGGGGTCAGGATCGCCGGGTCAGCAGGTATTCGATCGCGGCGGCATAGCCCTGGATACCCATCCCGGCGACGACCGCGTCGGCAACAGGGGAGATGTAGGAGTGCCGGCGAAACTCCTCGCGGGCGTGCACATTGCTGATGTGCACCTCGACGATCGGCACCTCCGGAACGACCAGCGCATCGCGCAGCGCCACCGAGGTGTGGGTCAGGCCGCCGGGATTTATCACGATCGCCGACACCGTACCGCGCGCCTCGTGGATCCGGTCGATCAGCGCGCCCTCGGAATTCGACTGGAAATGGGCTGTCTCCCACCCGTGTGCCGCCGCGGCCCGACGACACAATTCGATTACATCGTCGAGGGTCTCCGACCCGTATATCTCGGGTTGCCGAGTGCCGAGCATATTCAGGTTGGGCCCGTTGAGGACCAGAATCGGGCTGCTCGAGGTTTGCGGGACGGCGGCATCGGACATGACAGCAACCCTACCGACACCTCCCGCGCGGGCGGATGATTCTGAGCTACCGTAACGGGGTATCTCTTCGATGAATGCGGACTTGCGGGGTAACGGCGCACCGCTTCTGATCGATCGGTAGCGTAGCGTCGCCGGGTGTTCTCGGGCGCCCCGGTAATTGATCATGGTCCGCTGTGCGACGAGTTGGGCTCGGCCGCAACTGCACACGGTGGGGCACGGTAGGGTTTCGGGTTTGCGATCACTCGCAAGCAGGCATTTTTCAGGTACGGTGGTCTTGTTACCGGTGTGACAAGAGTGAAGAGTGGGCGACATGGACGTGAGGGGATCCCGCCGCTTTCGCTTCCGGGGCGCAATAGCCCTTACGGGGGTGGCGGCTCTGGCAATTGCGATGGGATCGTGCGGGTCCGGGGCCGAGGCGGCCGGACCCGAAGCGGTCGTAGACCAATTCACCGAACGACTCGACGAGCACGACTACGCCGCCGCGGCGGAGTTGACCTCCTACCCCTCCGCGGCTTCGGCAACCCTTCAGCAAATGTTCGAGGGGCTCGAATCGGGCACCGTCGACTACGAGAAGGCGCAATTCATCGAACTCGATGCCGAATCCGGCATCTTCAGTCTCGATGTGCAGTGGAGCTTCGGCGAGCAGAAGAACTGGTCCTATGGGCTGGAGGGCACCGTCCGCAAACTCGCGAACGGCTGGCGGATCTCCTGGGATCCGGCCGTGGTCATGCCCGAGCTCAGCCAGAACCGCACCGTCCGGCTGGTGCGTACCACCCCGGACCCGCCGCCGAAAGTCGTCGACAATATCGGTAAACCGTTGATGACCCAGCAGATCATCAATGTCGTCGAACTCGATCCGTCGCGGATGCCGGACCCGGTGGCCTCCACCGATGCGCTGGCCAATGCCATCGAACCGGTGGCGCCCCTGATCACCGGCGCCTCACTCCGCGACGACCTGGCCGCCGCCGGCGGAAAGCCGATCACGGCGGTCAGCCTGCGCGAGGGCGATTTCGCGATCCTGGAACCGCGGATGGCGCCGATCCCGGGCGTGGTGATGAAACAGGAGCCGCGGCTCATCGTCTCCGATCGCCGGATCTTCTCGCCCATCCTCGACGCCATGAAGAAGGTTTGGGAACAGAGCCAGGACCAGCATTCCGGCTGGGGGGTGCAACTGTTCGAGAACGGCCGCTTCGTCAAACAGCTGGCGGGCAACCAGGGTCCGGCCGGTCCGGATATCCCGGGCACCATGGACCAGCGGTTGCAGCGTGCGGCCGAGGACGCGGTGGTCAGCGTGGGTTCACCCGCCTCCATCGTGGTCACCCAGCCCTCCACCGGAGCCGTGGTGGCGGCGGCGCAGAACAACTACTCGAGCGCACAGGGTCCGGTCGCGTTCACCGGGCTGTACCCGGTGGGCGGCGCCATCGAGTTGTTCAAAAAGGCGGCCGGTGCGGCCAAGGGCAAAGCACCCGGGGACGTCACCGACCAGGAGATGATCGAGGCGGCCGCCATGCTCGGCGTCGGCGTGGACTTCCGGGTCCCCGGACTCGAGGAAGTGACCGGGCGCCCGGCGGGGGCGGGCGGCGCGGAACCGGTTCGCCAGGGCGGTGGAACGGACGTGCTGCTGGTCAGCCCCTTCGGCATGGCGATCGCGGCGGCGGCCATCACCAACGGCACGGCCCGCCCGCCGATGCTCGAACGGGGCCGGCCCAGCGAAACCGACGCGCCCATGGGCCCGCTGCCGGGGCCTGTCGACGCCGCCCTGCGCGCGGCGATGCGCGACGGGATGAACGCGCCGCAGATGGCGCGGCTGCGCGGATTCCGTGACGTCACCGGGTTCTCGGCGACGGCCGGCGACGACGGCTGGCTGATCGCGAGTATGGGTGATCTGACGTTCGCCATCCATATCGCCGATGTCGACAGCGGCGATATGGTCGTCCGGATGGGCGAGCGGATGTTGCAGGCGCTGGCCAAGCCGGACGAATGAGCGGCGGCCGAGTGATCACCTGATCGACGCGACGGCCCCGCGCCAGCCCAGCAGGAAGAACGCCAGCACCAGCGCCGCCACCACGATGAAACTGAAGGCGGTGCCCTGACCGGCGACCACTCGCAGCAGCATGCCGATCACCAGGGTGCACAGCCAGATCACCACACCGGCGGGCCACAGGCGCGAGCCATCGAGCGGTTCGGTACCGGTCCGGCGGCGCTCCAGCAGCACCGTCACGACCCAGCCCACGGCCAGCCCGGCCACGAACGGCCACGCCGTGTGCAGCAAACCGGTGAGCACGGCCTCGTCGTGACTGCGGCGGCCGATGGCGCAGAAGACCACCACGAGGACGAAGTCGGCACCGATCGCAGCGATCCATTTCACTCCGAGCAGCCTAGTCGCGGCGTCGGCGCCGCGGCCACGGTGTGCGCTGCCGGCTCAGGCGTTGCGCCGGGAGAATTCCTTCTCGTACTCGTCGTCCTCGGCATTGCGGGTGCGGAACAGGAACGCGAAGACGATCCAGCCGATGATCGCGATCAGCACGAAACTGACCAGCCGGTACACGAACGCGGCGGCCACCGCCTGCGCCGCGGGCAGCCCGGCGGCTGCGGTGAGGCCGTAGATCAGGGTCGCGTCCACGTAGACGATCCCACCCGGCGCGAACGGGATCGAACCGACGGCCTTACCCGCCGCGAACGCGATCAGCAGTCCCGCCCACCGGGGGTCGCCGCCGATGGCATAGCAGGCAGCGCCCAGGCAGACGATATCGGCGAGCCGATGGATCACCGCCCACCAGGTGACCCACGCGCCGTCCCGGGTGCCCAGTTTCACCGATTCGACCTGGTCGAGCATTTCCCGGACCTTGTCGATACCGGTATCCGAAGACCGTTTGCGTGCCCGGTTCGCCAGCAGCAGCGCGCGGTGGAGCATCTTCTCGAGGGTGCCCGGATGGCGCGAGGCGTAGTTTCCCGCCCAGACCAGCGCCACCACCGCGGCCACCGAGACGAGCAGATTCACCGGGCCCACCCGGCCACCCGCGAGCACGGTGCCGAGCACGCCGATCAGGGCCAGACCCGCCGCGGAGACCACACCGGAGAAGACCAGCTGCCACGACGCGACCACCGGGCTGGCGCCCCAGCGCCGGGTCTGCCGATAGGTGAACGCCGTGGAGAACACCTGACCGGCGGGCAGGGTCACCGACATGGCGGTGGCGCCGTAGACGACCGCCACCGACCGATACTGGCTCACCTCGACGCCGCCCGCGCGCAGCAGTTGTTTCTGGACGTGGCCGAACCCGGTCATGGACAGCATTTGCGCCGCGATACACAGCGCGACCCAGCCCCAATGGATTTCGGTGAGTTTGTGCCACGACTCGTGTAATCGCGGCCACAGATAAAATGCTTCGCCTATCAGCAGGAGAAGCACGATCGAAACGGCCGGCCATTTGAGCCACCGGACTTTGCGGCGGCGATTCTCGGTATATTCCGGTGTCCCGGCCCCGGGCACAGCAGCGGTGCCCGCTGCATCACCTTTGGCCGTCACGGGCCCAGCCTAATGGACACCTTCCGCCGAAGTCCGCTGCCTGGTCAGATACCGCCGTGAGCGCCGAGGTCGGCTCGGGTTGGTGTGGTGGACGGTTGGCCGGCACGGCGACCCGCACGGCCGGAGCGAATGCGGAGGTACGCCTAGTCCGCGGTTTCGCTCGGCCAGGACAGGCGCGTCTTGCGGCGGCGGCCGCGCAGTTGTACCTCTTCGCCGGCCGTCCAGTGCCGCTGCTCGCCGTCCTCGGCGAAATACAGCGCCGAACCGGAGGCGAGTACCCGGCCGGGGTGGTCCTTGGCGAGTTCGGTGAGCCGGGACGCCTCGTTCACCGGATCGCCGATAACGGTGTATTCGAAGCGGTTGGCGGCACCGATATTCCCCGCGACCGCCAGGCCCGCGGAAACTCCGATACCGATATCCAGCCCGGCGACCGCGCGCAATGCCTCGCGCAGATCGCGGGCGGCGGCCAGCGCGGCCGTCGGTGCGTCCGGGCGGTCCAGCGGCGCGCCGAAAATCGCGAGCGCGGCGTCGCCGACGAATTTGTTGACGAACCCGTGGTGGCGGTCGATCACATCCACCACCACCCGAAAGAATTCGTTGAGCAGGCTCACCACTTCGGTGGGCGGGTGTTCCGCGGCGGTCGCGGTGGAGCCGACCATGTCCACGAACAGGACTGCCACGAATCGGGTTTCCCCGCCGAGTTCGGTGCCGTAGTCCAGCGCGCGCTGGGCCACCTCGGCGCCCACATGCTGGCCGAACAGTTCCTGCAACCGCTGCCGGGTGGCCGCCTCCTCCATCATCCGGTTGAAACCGACCTGCAGCAGGCCGATCTCGCTCCCGTCGAAGACCTCCACCTGCACATCGCGGGCACCGTTCTGCACCTGGTCGATGGCCTGGCTGAGCTGGCGGACCGGGTCGGAGATGCTGGACGCGGTGAGCATGGACAGGGCCAGCGCCTGCATGATCACCACCCCGCACAGCAGCAGGATCGATACCGCCAGCGACTGCGCGGAGAACTTCACATCCGAGGAGATCTGGGTGACACACAGCAGCACGATGGCGATGGTCGGGGCGAAGGTGCCCAGGCCCCAGGTCATCGCCATCCGGGTACCGACACCGGGAGTCAGGGTGTGGTCGAAACGCCCGGCGGTGAGTGCCTCGGCCGCCACCGGGCGGAGAATCCGTTCGCCGAGCATGTAGGTGAAACCGAACACGATGGTCGCGGCCATACATTCGGTGATGATCACGGTGCCGGCCAGGGCCGGGGTCTCGGAGATGATCGCCGCGCCCAGTACCCCGCCGCCGAGGATCCACAGGGCCAGATGCAGAATCGCCTGCCGCAGCGGCGCGTGCAGGGCGGCCATCTGTTCCTGCCGGCTGGGCGGACCGCCGCGCACCTGCCAGCGCATCACCGGCCGGAGCATCAGGGCCGAGGCCGCCACACTGAGGAAACCGCCGGTGAGGAAGACGATGGCCGGGACCAGCAGGCCCACCTGCCGGGTACCGGGCTCCTCCCCTTCGGGGACCGGCAGTCCGTACTGGATGAACGCCCACACCAATACGGCGCCGAAAGCATTCGCGAGCAGCATCGAGGTGAGGTACAGGGGCCAGCGCGTATGCATGGTCTGTTTGACCGCTTCCAATGGCGCTGACACGTGTACCAATCTAGCGCCCGGTGCCGACCGCCCAGTGTTCCCGGGTTGTGCCGATACGCGCACCTCTGCCTCCGCTCCGGCCGTGCGCGGCCTGTTGGTGGGCTTCGCCCGGCTGCCCTCACTAGGCTCGGCGGAGTGACCGAGCCGAAACCATCTGCCGCAGACGCCGTTCACCCCATCGTCCGGCAGACCGCCGAATGGGCCTGGCGGCTGCTGGTGATCTTCGCCCTGGTCGCGGTGCTGGCGGCGGCGGTGCGGCGACTCGACACAGTGGTGATCCCGCTGGCCATCGCCATGCTGGCAGCCGCGCTGCTGGCGCCGCTGGTGGACTGGATGCAGCGCCGCGGGGTGCCGCGCGGGCTCGGGGTTTTCGTCGCGCTGGTCGGTTCGCTGGGACTGGTCGCCGGCGTGGTGACCTTCGTGGTGGAGCAGTTCGTCGTGGGTGTGCCGCAGCTGTCCGACGAGTTCACCAACAGCATCCACAAGGTCCAGGACTGGGCCATCAACGGTCCGATGCACCTGAGCGACGACCAGATCCGCAATGTCGGCGATGCCACGGTCCGGGCCATCCAGTCCAATCAGGACACGCTGACCAGCGGCGCGCTGACCACCGCGACCATGATCGGCCACATCCTGACCGGCACCTTCCTCACCCTGTTCATCCTCATCTTCCTGCTCTACAGCGGTGACCAGATCTGGCGTTTCGTCACCCGCGTCGTGCCGGCCGAGCATCGGGAACGGGTGCGCACCGCCGGGGAACTCGGGTTCGGTTCGCTGGTGGGTTTCGTGCGGGCCACCGTCGTGGTCGCCGCGGTGGACGCGATCGGGATCGGCGCCGGGCTGGCCCTACTCGGTGTCCCGCTCGCGCTGCCGCTGGGCTCGCTGGTATTCATCAGCGCGTTCATCCCGATCATCGGTGCGTTCCTGGCCGGTTTCGTGGCGGTGTTCATCGCACTGGTGACCAAGGGTTTCGTGACCGCGCTCATCGTGCTCGGCATCATCGTCGCGGTGATGCAGCTGGAGGGGCATGTGCTGCAACCGTTGTTGCTCGGGCGTGCCGTACGGATCCATCCGCTGGCGGTGGTACTCGCGATCGCCGCAGGTGTGGTGCTGGGCGGTATCGCGGGCGGTCTGCTCGCGGTACCGCTGGTCGCGGTGCTCAACACCGCGATCCGCTCGCTGCTCGCCGCGGACCCCGAGGAGTTGCTCGGCGAACCGGCACCCGATCGTAAAGGGACCTATGCGGCCCAGCCGGATTCACCGGAGGACGGCGAGCATTCCGTGAGCGGCCCCCAGGTGCTGGGCCGCTTCGATATCGGGGCGCTGCTCGCCGAAGCACAACGCCGGCTACCGCTGGCCCGGACCGCCGATCCACGGCCGCGCCGGGACGGTGCGGACCCCGAGCCGAGCATCTCCGCCACCCGGCGGGAAACCGGAGATGAGCAGGGCTGACGCGGTGCCCGCCACCCCCGCATCCGGGAATGCCCTGATGCGGGATCCGGGCTGTGCTGGGTAATCTCGGTCCTATGAACGGCCCCGATCCGGTATTCGACGGTGCGGGTTCCGGTGGCCAGGTGGGCCACCGGGACCTGCGTGTATCCGACGCCGAACGGGAACATGTCGGGCAGCTCCTGCAGCGCGCGGTGGGTCTGGGCATGCTCTCCCTGGGTGAGTTCACCGAGCGGATGGACACCGCGCTGGCCGCGAAGACCCGCGGCGAGCTGAACTCGGTGCTCGTCGACCTGCCCGGGGTCCGGTTGATCGGCGAACCCACCACCGAGCGGACCGGTCACGGCAAGCCGGTACCGCTACCCCGACCCGGGGACGCTGCCCGCGCGGGGTTGTCGGGGATGGTGCAGGGCGGGGTCATCCGGCCGCGCATGTCGGGGTTGAATCGCCGGGGCAACTGGCAGGTCGCCCCGATGTTGCGGGTCAACAGCTGGCTGTCGGGGGTGACTCTGGATTTCACCCAGGCGATCATGACCACCCAGGTGGTGGAGATCCAGGTCGACGACTACGCCAGTTCCCTCACCCTGGTGGTGCCGCAGGAGGCCACGGTCGACCTGGACGGCCTCGAACTCGTCGGGTCCAGCGTGAACAACAAAGTGCGCAGCGGTCCGCCGATCGGACCACTGCATCTGCTGGTACACGGCCGGGTCCGGTTCGGCTCGGTCACCGCCAAACAACCCTTCGCTGCCCATTGGCGCCGGTTGCTCGGGCATTGAGCCGTCTGCCCGGCGGCGTCAGTCCTGCTCGCGGCGGCGCAGCAGTTCGTTCACACTGACCGAACGGCCCTCGTTCTGCTGGTGGCGGCCCGAGTCGTCGGCCGGCATCCCGGCCTGCCGGCGCCGCGCGGACCGCAGCCCCGCCATCCACGATTCGATGCTGTTGCGTTCGCGCGGGTCCGCGTTCTGCTGTGGGCCGACCCCGCCGGCGGACTGCTGCGCCAGGCTGTCGGGCCGCGATCCGGTGGGGGCCGGACGTTCGGCGGGCCGGGTCGGTGGTTCCGGCGCGGGGTAGAGACCGGGTACCGCCGGGGGCTGAGCGCCCGGCACCCGGCGCGGGAGCTCGGGCAGACCCGAGGCGGGTCCGGCCGGGCCCGGGCTGCTGCCGGGTTCGGGAGTCCGGGGAATCGGCCGCGGTTGCGAACCCTGGTCCTGCCGCAGGCGCGCGTCCGCGGGGCCCGGCTGCCCGTCCGGTCCGGGGCGGCGCGGCGGTGCGGGCGGTCGCGCCGGCCCCTGGCCGGGTGCCTGGCGATTTCCGTCGCCTGCCCATCCGCCCGGCTGTCCGGGACCGGGACGGCCGGGCGGCCGGCCTTCGGGCGCCGCGGGACGTGGCGGTGCGGGCGGGCGGGCGGCGCCGGGCTGTCCGGGGAGCTGGGGTGAACTGTCCGGCCGGGGGCGGCCCGCGCCGCCGGTGGTCCGGGCCTGCTGTGGGGTGGGCGGTGCCGGGGGAGCGTCGGCGGGGCTCGGGTAGACGGTGCGGCCACCGGCGTCCTGGGCCTCGCCGTCCTCGGTCGGTTCGGAGGCGAACAGACCGCGCAGGTTCGGGGTGGCGAAACCGGGTCGAGACGAGCCGGCCGGACCACCCGGACCGGGCGGGGTGCGCTGCGCGTTCGGCGGCGGCGTGGGCTGCTCCGGGCCCGGCTGATTCGGCTGCGGCCGGCCCGGCCCGGGCCGACCGCCCGGGGTACGGCCGGGCAGCGGTCGGAAGTCGTTGCGCGGACCGGGAGTACGGCCCGGCTCGGCGGCGGGGCCACCCGGACCGCGGCCGGGTTCGGGAGCCCGGCTCGGGAGCCGGCCCGGGACCGGGCCGGACGACGGTGTCGGGCCGGGCTCCGCGCCCGGATGCAGCGGGTTCCGGTTCGGCGTCGCCGGGCTCTCCGCAGGCCGTGGTCCGCGGCCGGATTCCTCGGCGGCGCCGCGGCCGGGTTCGGCCGGGCCGTCGGCGGGCGGATTGGCGCGCGGCCGGGTCGGGTCCGGCGGGGTGGGCATCTGCTGTTTGGGTGCCGCCGGGACGGCGGGAGGCTTTTTGCCCTCGGCCTTGCGCGGCCCCTTGGGCACCGCCTGCATATGCGCGGTGGGCGCGGCGGCCTCGATCTCCTCGCGGGTGCGTTTGAGCACCGGGGTCTTGCGCTGCTTCTCGGCGCCGAGCGCCGGCATCTGCATGGTGACCGGATCGGTGACCGGGGTGGTCTTGACCAGGTCGACCACATCGCCGCCGCCGGGACGCTCATCGTCCAGGATCGGTTCGCCCAGGCCGATCTTCTGCTGGATCCGCTTCATCCAGGCCGGGGCCCACCAGCAGTCGTCGCCGAGCAGCTTCATGGTCGCCGGTACGAGCAGCATGCGCAGGATGGTGGCGTCGATGATGAGCGCGGCGATCATGCCGTAGGCGATGTACTGCATCATCACCAGATCGGAGAAGGCGAACGCGCCGGTCACCACCAGCAGGATCAACGCCGCGGCGGTGATGATCCGTCCGGTGTGCGCGGTGCCGATCCGCACCGCCTCGGTGGTCGAGGCGCCCATTGCCCGGGCCTCGACCATGCGCGAGAGCAGGAACACCTCGTAGTCGGTCGACAGGCCGTAGATGATCGCGATGATCAGCACCAGCACCGGCGACATGATCGGCTGCGGCGTGAAGTTCAGCAGCCCCGCACCGTGACCGTCGACGAAGATCCAGGTCAGGATGCCGAGGGTGGAGCCGAGGCCGAGCGCGCTCATCAGCGCGGCCTTGATGGGCAGCACCAGGGAGCCGAAGGTGAGGAACATCAGCACCGTGGTGACCAGCAGCACCATGGCGATCATCAGCGGCATCCGGTCCAGCAGCGCGTCGATACTGTCGCCCTGCAGGGTTGGCTGACCGCCGACGTACATGGTCACGCCGTCGGGCACTTCGATCGCCCGCAGATACTCCACGGTCGGCCGGTAGTCCTCGGAATCGAGGAGGGTCGCGCTACTGCGGAAGACCCCGGAATGGTTCGTGGACTCCGACGGCACCGAGAAACCGGACGCGTCGGCCAGGCCCGGCGCCTTGTCGGCCTCGCGCATCACCTTCGCGATGGCCCGGGTGTCCTCGCCGACGAACACCAGCTGGATGGGGTCGGACTGGCGCAGCGGGAAGGTCTTGTCGAATTCCTCCTGCGCGACGCGGGTGTCGTTGTCCGGCGGCAGATAGCGTTCGCTCATACCGCCGAAGGCCAGGTTCTTCACCGGGATGATCAGCAGCAGGAGCAGCACACAGATCGGAATGGCGATCTTGAGCGGATGCTGCATGACCCAGGTGGTGGCGCGGCCCCAGAAGCTGGCCTCCACCTCCTCGGCGGATTTGGTCTTGCGGATCTGCTTGAAGCTGAGCATGTCCACCCGTTTGCCCAGCACACTCAGCATGGCGGGCAGCAGGGTGATGGAGGCCAGGGCGGCCAGCGCGACGGTCGCGATGGTGCCGTAGGCCATGGATTTCAGGAACCCCTGCGGGAACAGCAGCAGGCCGCCGAGGCTCGCGATGATCATGGTCGCGGAGAAGACGACCGTACGTCCGGCGGTGACCACCGAGCGGCGGACCGCGGCGCGGGTGTCGTAACCCTCGGCCAATTCCTCGCGGAACCGGCTGACGATGAACAGGCCGTAGTCGATGGCCAGACCCAGGCCGATCATGGAGACCACCGCGCCGACGAATGTGTTCACCTCGGTGACCTTCGTCAGCATCATGATGATGCCGTTGGCGCTGATGATGGTCAGGCCGCCGATGATCAGCGGCAGCGCCGCCGCGACCACGCCGCCGAAGATGAAGAACAGCAGGATGCCCACGGCGGGGATGGCCAGGATCTCCATCCGGTGCTGGTCGTGGGCCATGGTGTCGTTGAGGGTGCCCGCTACCGGTTGCAGGCCCGCGACCTGCACGTTCACGCCCTCGATATCGAAGACGTCCTTGACCGCGCGATAGTTGCGGACCATATCGGTGTCGTTGTCGCCGACGATCGCGATGGAGGCGAAGGTCTTCGTCTTGTCCTGGGAGCCGAATACCGCGGGCTGGGCTTCGCCGGTCTCGGTCTTCCAGTAGGCGCCGTTCACCTTGGCGATCTGGTCCGGATGTTCCCGGGGCAACCGGTTCAGGCTGTCGACGATCTTGTCCCGGAAGGCCGGATCGCTGTCGACGGTCTGGCCCTCGGGAGCGGTGTAGAGCACCAGCACATCGGCGTTGTGGTCGCGGCCGAACGCCTCGTCGGACAGTTCGGCGGCCTTCACCGATTCGGAATTCGGATCGAACAGACCGCTGGAGCTCAGATGGTCGGCCAGGCCGAGACCGTAGGCCCCAAGGCCCAGCATCCCGGCGACGACAACTCCGATGACGGCGAATCGCAACCGATAGACCAGATCGCCCCAGCGGGTGAACACTTAAGCGACTCCTTGTGCGGGGCGAGAGGTGAGCAGCGCCGACAGCGGCCGGAACGGCTGCAGCCAGGCACCCTCGTCGGGCAGCGAGTCGAGGCTCACCCGCGGCAGCGGTTCACGGAAAACTCCCGGGATGTCCTCGAGGTCGACGAATTCGAGAGTATCGGATGTTACTGCCCAACTCGCGTGCTCGCGGAAGCCGAGCACCTGAACCGGGATGCCGTCGGAGGCGAGTTGCTCCAGCGGCTCCCGGAAGGCCTGCCCGTCGGCCGAGGCCACGATGATCCCGGCCAGCCCGGCGCCCCGGGTGCGTTGGGCGATATGGCCGAGCATGTCCGAATCGACATCGGAATCCTCGTCGATCTTCGGTTTGGCGAAAACGGCGTAACCGACATTGCGTAGCGCCTCGACCCACGGCCGGACCACATCCGCGGTGCCGGGGGCGATATTGGTGAATACGGTCGCCTCGGGCTCCAGCCGGTTCTTCTCGCCGGCGGAGAGTTCGGCGGTGCGGGCCAGCAGCCACCGGCCGAGCGCGTCGAAGCGAGGCCGATAGGCGGCGGTGGGCCGCCCACCCAGGATGGCGCCCAGTCCCATGTCCAGGTTCGGCGCGTCCCAGACCAGCAGGACCCGCCGCAGACCGTCCGTATCCGGCCCTACCGACTCGTCGCCGGATTCGTGCAGACTTCCGGCAACCTCGTCGCCGGCCGGGGCCATCTCACTGACGCTCATCATTCGATCTTGCCCCATATGAACTCGTTGATCGCACTACCAGCGGTGTGTGCCTTGCTCTCGAATTTGGTGACCGGTCGCTCGAAACCGATCGGCGCGGTGTCACGGTGCGCGGTACCGGCTCCCCCCACGGTCCCGTTCAACCCGATGAGCAGGGGTTGGGCCGCGCCGACCTCGGCGATGTGCTCGGCGTACCCGGCGTGGTCGGTCGCCACGTGCAGGATCCCGCCGGGCCGTAGCCGATCGGCGACGAGCGCGAGGGTGGCCGGTTGCAACAGCCGGCGCTTGTGGTGGCGTGCCTTGGGCCACGGGTCCGGGAAGAATACGCGCACACCGGTCAGCGATCCGGGAGCAATCATGTTCTCCAGCACGTCCACGGCATCACCGCGCAGCAGCCGGATATTGCCGATCTCCTCGCGTTCGATCCGCTGGACGAGCTGGGCCAGCCCGGGCTGGTAGACCTCGATACCGATCAGGTTCAGGTGTGGTTCGGCCAGCGCCATGGCGGCGGTCGCCGTCCCGGTACCGCACCCGATCTCGATGACCAGGGGTGCCGAGCGGCCGAACCACGCCTCGGCGTCGAGCGGTTCGTCGGCGACCTCCCGGCCGAGCACCGGCCAGCTGCGATCCCAGGATTTCTGCTGGTTGGGGGTGAGTGCGCCGCGCCGGGACCGGAAGCTGGTGACCCGGGGGTAGAGCCGGGAACCGGCATGCCGTCGCCGCCGGTCTCCGGTATCGCCGGGGTTTTCCGAGAGGGCGACCGGAACGGACTCGGAGCTGGGGTGCACAGCGTCGTTCACAGCCCTATTGTCCAGCATGGCCGGTTCCGGGCCGCAACGGACCGGTAGGGGGCTACCCGTTGGTAGGGCGGACGCGGTCCGCACCCGGGGCGTAGCGGCCCCGGTTCTGACAGAATGCGCACCGGAAGAAGGGGGTGTGGCGCATGTCGGCAGTCGAGGGATCGGACAGGTATATGCGGGAGGCCGGGGCCGGGGATCCGCTGGACCGGCTGATCTCCATGCTCCGGATGGGCGACGGGGCCGACGCGGGTGTCGCGAACGGTATCGAGGTGGCGGTGCAGCGCTGGCGGACCCTGCCGCGCGCGCAGATCGCCGGGCGCGCCCGGTCGGGACGCACCACCGTGGCCCGGGCACTGGGACTGCAGCAGGCGGTGGAGACCGCGCCCGTCGACGAACCGGGCTTCCCCGATCCGGTGCTCGACGCCGATATCGTCGTCTACGTCCTGGCCAGCACCCCCTCGCCGGGTGACCGGCGATTGCTCGGGTCGCTGCGCCCGGAACGCACGATTCTGGTGGTGAACAAGGCCGACGCGATCGGCACCGGCTGGGCGGACGCGGTGGGTGCGGCCCGGCAGTTCGGCCGGGAGTTCCGGCTGCCCGCGTTCCCGATGGTGGGTTCGCTGGCCGCGCGGACCGTTTCCGGTGCCTTCCAGGAAACCGATCTGGCGCTGCTGCGCCGGCTGGCGCAGTCCGGTATCGCGGCGGCCCTGTCCGCCGAGGCCTTCGTCTCGCCGGCGGTGGGCCCCGATACCGCCGAACGCACGGAACTGCTCGAACGCTGGGATCTGTACGGGCTGGCCTGTGTACTGGCCGCCCTGGAACGCGACCCGGAGCTCGCCCCGCAGACCGTGCTGCAGATCCTGCACACCGTCAGCGGGGTCGACCCGGTGGCCCAACTGCTCGGTCAGCGCTATCGGCAGGCGATAGCACGGCGGGCGGGTGTGCTGATCGATGAACTGACCCGGCTGGCGGCGCGTGCCGTACCACACGGAAGCAGCCGGGCGCGGGCACTGATCACCGAATACCTGGACACCGACGAGGCCGGGTGGCTGGCGCTGTGCGGCGGACTGGTCGCTCCGGAGGTCGCCCATCTGGCCGCGGGCTATCCCCGCCCCGAACCCGAGGACGCCGACGACGCGCTGGCCCGCGCCATCCGGTGGCGGGCGGTGGTGGCCGGGGATATGGCGCCGGGCGCGCGCCGCGCGGCCATCCGGGTCCACAACGGATACGTCCGGATGTGGGAGCGGATGAGCAGTGTCGGACTCTGACCCGGACCCGGCGGCCGGGCCGCCCGGTTTCGCGGCGGCCACGGACACCGCGGCGGTGCATACCCTGCCCGACGCCGTGGCCGAGGTGGTGGCGCGCTGGAATCCGCAGGGTATGGCGTTGTTGCGCACGATGCCGGTCTCCGGCGGCGCGGCCGAGGTCCGGCTCATCGGCGCCGACGACGCGAACACCGCGCTGCTGCGCACCGAACTGACCCGCATCGAGCCCCGGATCGAGCTCGGCGCGCCCACGGCCGATCCGTGGATGAGCGCCGCCCCGGGCAGCGTGGTGCTGCTGATTCTCGACGCCGGTGTGGTGATCGGCGCGGCGGAGCTGGATACGGTGCGCCGGCTGTGCGACGAGGGGGCCCGGGTACTGCTGGTGCTGAACGGGACCGACGCGCACAAGGACTGGCAGCTGGTCCGCGACCGCAGCGCCGAACTGCTGGCCGCCGCGGAGCTGGACTGCGAGATCGTGCCGGTATCGGCCCGGTTGGCCCGGGCCGCGCGGGCCGGGGCCGATTCGACGCTGCTCGATCGTTCCGGGCTGGTCGCGCTGCACACCCGGCTGGTCGCGCTCACCACCGATACCGCGACCGCGGGCGCTCGCCGCGCGGCGGCCCTCGCCCAGGTGGTCGCCGGAACCCGGCAACGCATCGTGCAGGAGGAAGCGCAGCTCCGGTCGGGTACCGAGGTGGAGCTGCTGCGGGCGGAGCGGGCCCGGCTGCTCGCCGATCGCGACGGCGGGCGGGCGGTGGCGGTGTCCACCTTGCGGGCCCAGATCAACCTGGCCCGGGTGGACCTGCTCACCCAGGTCGGCTCCCGGGTCCGAGCACTGCACGCGGAGGCCAGGGCCGAACTGGACAGCATGGATCGCGCGGGCCGGCGCGACTTCCCGGAGCGGCTACGGCAGGCGGTCGGGCAGCTGACCGGGACGGTGGATCTGGATATCGCCGCCCGGCTGGTCGAACTGCGGACGCGGGCAGCCGCCGCGCACCCGGCGAGCCTCCCTCTCGCGGACGGGCCCCCCGCACCGCGATACGAGCCCGCGCCCACGCTCGGTCCGGATCCGCAACCCCGGCGCGGGGGTGTCGAAGATCACCTGATGATCGTACTGGGCGCCTCGGCCGGGGTGGGTCTGGGACGGCTGATGGTGTCGCCGCTCGCGCTGGTACCGGCATTGGATGCCGCGAGCGTGCCGGTGACCCTGCTGCTCGGGGCGGGCGCGGCCGCGTGGGTGGTGCGGGCGCGCCGCCAGCTCGCCGACCGCGATCATCTGCGACACTGGGTCGCCGACGCGGTCGCGAATGTAAAAGCCCAGCTCGAGCAGCGAGCGGTCACCGCGCTGGTAGAGACCGAATCCGACCTCTCCGACGAGATGGTGCGGGCCGCGGCGGCCGGCATGGTGGAGGTGGACCGGCGGGTCGCCGAACTGGAGGCGGCATTGCGCCGCGCCACCACCGGACAGCCCGGTCGGCTCGCCGCGTGTGCTCGTGATCGGCAGATACTGGACCAGTGGACCCCGATGTCCGGAAAATAGTTTGTCCACCCCTATTGATCGGCAACCCGCTTCCATCGGGGGCGCAATACCGCGTTAATCTCTAGACAGGAACCTGGGCGTCCGCTTCGCGCCTCAGTACACTGCCCCGATCCGGCGGTGCACAGGGTGGACCGTTGCGGAAGCCTCACCCGCCAATGGTGGCGCTAGGTGTTTTCGCGCTGGTCACGGGCCCAAGGGCCAGGGCGGAAGCATTCTTCGCCGCCCATTTCAGGAGAGTTTTCATGACCTCAGCGACCATCCCCGGTCTTCGTGGATCCGACGGCACCGCGCCGACCGAACACAGCGAACTGCTCGCCTGGGTTCAGGAGGTCGCCGAACTGACTCAGCCGGATCGAGTCGTCTGGGCGGACGGTTCCGACGCCGAATGGGATCGGCTCACCACCCAACTCGTCGAGGCGGGCACCTTCCGCAAGCTCGACGAGAAGAAGAAACCGAACTCGTTCCTGGCCTTATCCGATCCTTCCGACGTGGCCCGGGTCGAATCGCGCACCTTCATCTGTTCGAAGTCCGCGGCCGACGCCGGCCCCACCAACAACTGGATGGACCCGGCCGAGATGCGGGCCACGATGACCGAGCTCTACCAGGGCTCGATGAAGGGCCGCACCATGTACGTGGTGCCGTTCTGCATGGGCCCGCTCGGCGCCGAGGACCCCAAACTGGGTGTCGAGATCACCGATTCGGAATACGTCGTGGTGTCCATGCGGGTGATGACCCGGATGGGCCGGGCGGCGCTGGAGCTGTTGGGCACGGATCGGCCCTTCGTGAAAGCACTGCATTCGGTGGGCGCGCCGCTGGCCGAGGGGCAGGCCGATGTCCCGTGGCCGTGCAACGACACGAAGTACATCACCCACTTCCCGGAGGACCGGGAGATCTGGAGCTACGGCTCCGGCTACGGCGGCAACGCGCTGCTGGGCAAGAAGTGCTACTCGCTGCGGATCGCCTCGGCCATGGCCCACGACGAGGGCTGGCTGGCCGAGCACATGCTGATCCTCAAGCTGATCTCCCCGGAGAACAAGGCCTACTACATCGCGGCGGCGTTCCCGAGCGCCTGCGGTAAGACCAACCTCGCCATGATCCAGCCGACCGTGCCGGGCTGGCGCGCGGAGACCCTGGGCGACGATATCGCCTGGATGCGGTTCGGCAAGGACGGCCGCCTCTACGCGGTGAACCCCGAGTTCGGTTTCTTCGGTGTCGCGCCCGGCACCAACCGTTCGTCCAACCCCAACGCCATGGAGACGCTGGAGGCGGGCAACACCGTCTACACCAATGTCGCCCGCACCGACGACAACGATGTGTGGTGGGAGGGCCTCGAGGGCGAGCCCGATCATCTGATCGACTGGAAGGGCAACGACTGGTACCTGCGGGATACCGAGACGCTGGCCGCGCATCCCAACTCCCGGTACTGCACCCCCATGTCGCAGTGCCCGACCCTGGCGCCCGAATGGGACGACCCCCAGGGTGTGCCGATCTCGGCGATCCTGTTCGGCGGTCGGCGCAAGACCACGGTGCCGCTGGTGACCGAATCCTTCGATTGGCAGCACGGTGTGTTCATGGGCGCCACGCTGTCGTCGGAGCAGACCGCGGCGGCCGAGGGCAAGGTCGGTACCGTCCGCCGTGACCCGATGGCCATGCTGCCGTTCCTCGGCTACCACGTGGGCGACTACCTGGGGCACTGGATCAATCTCGGCAAGAACGCCGACGCGGCCAAACTGCCCAAGATCTTCTACGTGAACTGGTTCCGGCGCGGTGACGACGGCCGTTTCCTGTGGCCGGGCTTCGGCGAGAACTCCCGGGTGCTGGAGTGGATCGTCGGCCGCATCGAGGGTTCCGCCGAGGCCGAGAGTACCGCGATCGGTCAGGTGCCGACCGCCGCGCAGATGGATCTGGCCGGCCTGGATGTGGAAGCCGCGGATGTCGACGCGGCGCTCGCGGTGAACGTGGACGAATGGCGGGCCGAGATCCCACTCATCGAGGAGTGGTTCGAGTTCGTCGGCGACAAGCTGCCCTCCGGCGTGCGCGACGAGTTCGAGGCACTCAAACAGCGCGTGCAGTAGGCACGGCGGTCGTCCGGGCCCGGCCCGGGTGACCCGATCACGCTTCGCGACCCCGGGGGAACACATGTTATCCGCGGGTCGCGCGGTATGAGAT
>NZ_JBKOOL010000089.1:0-23840 GCF_046764065.1 Nocardia sp. NPDC002869 | reverse complement strand
TCGAGTCTCGAGGCCGAAACGGCGAGACACAAGGGGGCCTCAACCCCGCGGCGCCGAAGGCGCCGCCAAAAACTCAGAAGGCTGCTTCGTCGAGCTCCATGATGTCGTTGTCGAGGTTGGCCAGGACGGCGCGGGTGGCCGTCAGTTCCGGCAGGATGTTGCGGGCGAAGAACTGTGCCACGGCGACCTTGCCCTGGTAGAAGTTGTTGTCCGCGCCTTCGGCGCCCGCGTCGAGGGCCGCGCCCGCGACCTCGGCGTGGCGCAGCAGCTGCCAGCCGATGAGCAGGTCGCCGACCGAGAGCAGGAAGCGGACCGAACCGAGGCCCACCTTGTACAGCTCGTCGGCCTGCTCCTGGGCACCCATCAGGTGCCCGGTGAGAGTGGCGGCCATGGCCTGCACATCCTCGAGCGCGGTCGCGAGCAGTTTCCGCTCACCCTTGAGGCGGCCGTTGCCGGCTTCGGTGTCGATGAACTTCTGGATCTGGCCGGCGACGTGCGCCAGGGCCACACCGCGATCGCGGGCGATCTTGCGGAAGAAGAAGTCCTGGGCCTGGATGGCGGTGGTGCCCTCGTACAGCGAGTCGATCTTCGCGTCGCGGATGTACTGCTCGATCGGGTAGTCCTGCAGGAACCCGGAACCGCCCAGGGTCTGCAGCGATTCGGTGAGGTACTGGTAGGCCCGTTCGGAGCCGACGCCCTTGACGATCGGCAGCAGCAGATCGTTGACGCGGGCGGCGGTGTCGGCGTCCGCGCCGGAGACGGCGGCCGCGACATCGGCGTCCTGGTGGGCGGCGGTGTAGAGGTACACCGCGCGCAGGCCTTCGGCGTAGGCCTTCTGGGTGGCCAGGCTGCGACGCACATCCGGGTGGCGGGTGATGCTGACGCGCGGCGCGGTCTTGTCGGTCATCTGGGTGAGGTCGGCGCCCTGGACGCGCTGTTTGGCGTAGTCCAGTGCGTTGAGGTAACCGGTGGACAGTGTCGCGATCGCCTTGGTGCCGACCATCATTCGCGCGTGCTCGATGACCTCGAACATCTGCGCGATGCCCTGGTGGACCTCGCCGACGAGCCAGCCCTTGGCCGGCACACCGTGGCCGCCGAAGGTGACCTCACAGGTGGCCGAGACCTTCAGGCCCATCTTGTGCTCGACATTGGTGACGAAGACACCGTTGCGCTCGCCCAGTTCGCCGGTCTCGTGGTCGAAGTGGAACTTCGGTACGAAGAACAGCGACAGGCCCTTGGTGCCCGGGCCGGCGCCTTCGGGGCGGGCCAGCACCAGGTGCATGATGTTCGGGAAGAGGTCATCGGAGTCGGCCGAGGTGATGAAGCGCTTCACGCCTTCGATATGCCAGGAGCCGTCCTCCTGCTGTACCGCCTTGGTGCGGCCGGCGCCGACATCGGAGCCGGCGTCGGGCTCGGTGAGCACCATGGTGGCGCCCCAGCCCTGCTCGACGGCGATCTTGGCCCACTTCTTCTGCTCTTCGGTGGCGTTGTTGTAGAAGATGTTGGCGAAGCCGGGGCCGGCGGCGTACATGAAGGCCGCGGGCTGGGCGCCCAGCACCAGTTCGGCGATGGCCCAGTAGGCGGCGCGGGGGAAGTCGATACCGCCGAGCTCGGGATCGACGGCGTAGGAGTCCCAGCCGCCTTCCTGCAGGGTGCGGTAGCTCTTCTTGAACGATTCGGGGAGGGAGACGGTATGAGTTTCGGGGTCGAAGACCGGGGGATTGCGGTCGGCGTCGGCAAAGGATTCGCCCAGCGGTCCCTCGGCCAGCCGGCGCACCTCGTTCAGCATCTCCTTGACGGTGTCGGCGTCGAGATCGCCGTAGGCGCCGGAGTCCAGAATGCTGCCGAGGCCGAGTACCTCGAAGAGGTTGAACTCCAGGTCGCGGACGTTGCTCTTGTAATGACCCATTGTGATACTCACTCTCCGTTGAGTCGGGTGCGGTCGGTATTCATACCGTTCCCGCCCGTCGGTTGCCGTCGGGTAGCTGCCGTGTAACGACAGGCTACTCGCGGGTAACTTATTCATTATATTACCGACGAGTAAGGCAGTCGGCAACGGAGTCGCGCCGCATTGTGATGCGCGGAACAGCCACAAGGTCCCCACCAGCGGTTTCGTTCCGATATCGGTCGGCCGCGCGCCCGGCCCGCGAACATAACGGCCTGGTCGCTGTGCCTCCACCCGCGAGCGGTGCGCGGTTCGCGGCGGGCTTCGCCCGTTAGAGTTGGGCGTGCGGATCGAAACGGATTCAGGGCCCGCGGAGGCGGAGATAGATCACCCGGAGGTCCCCGCGTTTCTGCTGGTCTTCACCCATGGCGCGGGCGGCGGTGTGGACTCCGCGGACATCACGACAGTGCGCGATACCGCGCTGGCCGCCGGTGGGGTGGTAGCCCGGGTGCTTCAGCCGTACCGGGTGGCCGGGCGCCGCGCACCCGGCAAACCCGAGCCCCAGGACCGGGCCTGGGTGGAACTGATCGCCGCGCTGCGCGCGCAGCTCGGGCCGGATCTGCCGCTGGTACAGGGTGGGCGCAGCAATGGAGCCCGGGTGGCGTGCCGGACCGCGGTCGAGGTCGGCGCGCGCGGGGTGGTCGCCCTATCGTTTCCGCTGCACCCGCCCGGAAAGCCGGAGAAATCCCGGCGCGACGAACTGCTGGCCGCCGGCGCCGCCGAGGTGGTGGTGATCAATGGCGGGAGCGACCCGTTCGGTATTCCGGATGCCGCCGATGCCGCCGAGGTGCGGGTGATCCCGGGCCAGCCGCATTCCTTCCGGAAGGGTTTCGACACCATCGCCGAAACCCTCGTGCCGTGGTTCCGGCATTGGAGTTCCTGACGCCGCGGCCGGTCGCGGACGCCGGGTAACCGGCTCGATGCGCGTGCCGCCGCTATCCGTGTCGCCGCAGGAGGTCAATGGCCCGATCCGGCTGTCCGTGGGCGCCGGGCGAGCGCACAGATGCTCGTCCCGCACCATGCGATGGGAAGTGCCGCAGCCGCCGCGGCGTCGTACCACGGCTACTGCTCGGGCATGGGTTTCCGCGCCACGACCAGGGCGTCGATCGCGTCCCCGCTCTCGGTCGGGCGCAGAACCTCCCGGGCCGTGTCGATTTCGAGCCCGGAATCGGTACCCAGGTCCGCCACCACGTCCTCCGGTGTGAACAGGATCGCCGGGTCCTGGGGGCCGCCGTATCCCCGGGCCGGGTTCTCGCTGTGGTGGCCGAGCACCAGCAGCATTCCCCCGGGTGCGAGCGCGGTAGCGGCCTGTCGGAGCAGTCGCCGGCGTTCGGGTGCCGGGAGGTGCAGGAACACCAGCAGGATCAACTCCCACGGACCGCCCAGGTCGAGGGCCGGATCGGCGAGGTCGGCGCACTCCCAGGTGATCCGCTCCCGGATCGACCGGGTGAGCCGGGTCGCCACGGTGCGGCCCTTGTCGATACCGACCTGGGAGAAGTCGACGCCGTGCACCCGCCAGCCGTGCGTGGCCAGCCACAATGCGTTCCGGCCCTCGCCGCAGGCCAGGTCGAGTGCGCGGGGCAGGTCCGGTATCTCCCAGTCGGGCCCGGGCAGGCGGGGGACGCGCCGGTCCAGACCGTGGACGAACTCCACCACCGTGTTGTTCGGTGGTGCGCCCCACACCAGGTCGCTCTGTACATAGCGCGCATCCCATTCGGCCGCCTTCATACCGCCAAGTGTATGGAGGCGGCCGGGGATCACCGAGCGGTCAGGCCGTACCGCTCTCGGGCAGCCAGCGCACCGGGGTGGTTTCGCGGATATGGATCAGGGCGTCGAAGGCGTCGCGCAGTGATGCCACCCGGAAGCGGGCTTCCTCGTCGTGGGCCGGATCATACACGCCGCTGATCACCCGCAACCGGGCGGAGGCGGCGGCCCAGGACCGGACCGCCGCGGGCGCGTCGTCGCCGAGGTCGACGAACCAGGCGGGCAGGTCCACGGCGCCGAGGGTGGCGTCGAGCAGGTCGGGTAGCGGATCCGGCGCCTGCGCCACGCCGAGGTCACCGTGATGGAAACCGATCGCCACCGACCGGTAGGCCGCACCGAAATACGCGCGCAGCCCGGCGCCCTCGGTGCGCATCGGCTGCGCGGCCGCGGCACCGGCACTCGGCGCGGTCGCCGCGGTGTGCGCGGTGCCGTCCCAGTACACGATCCGGGCGCCGGTGTGTACGTGATGATCGATCAGGGTCCGCGCCGGATCCGGGTCGCCACCGCCGAAGCCGCCCCGGCCGGCCACACTGCGCTCGTGGAAACCCACGATCGAGCGCAGGAGTTCCAGGGCGGTGGTGAATTCGGCCGCCGCGTCGGTACCGGCCGGGCGGGGTAGCGATGCCACCAGGTCGAATGCGGCGCGGGCGTCTTCGGCGAACGGGCGCCCGGGATGGATGCCCTGATGGCGTTGTACGTGCTCGTCGATCCGGTGCGCGGTACGAATCGGCGTCAGATGTGATTCGAGTTCGGCCACCCGGTCGGGCGCCCGGCGGCGCACCCGGGCGAGTACTTCGTCGTAGTCGGCCGGTTCGGCCGCCGATGGCCGCACGCCGAGTACGCCGACGGGGTCGTCGGGGTGTTCGAGGTTGTAGGCGCGGATCCATTCGAGGGTCGCCACGGTCTCGCGCGTGCGCAGCGGCCGCCACGCGCCCGCCAGCGCCCGGTGGGGATCTCCCGCACCGGTGCGGACGTACGCGTCGAGGCGCGCACCGGACCGCGCATTGTCCTGGACGGCCAGTGTCCGGAAACCGTGTTCGGTGACCAGCACCCGGAAGATTCGATCCCGCACACCGTAGGTCTGCCGGGAGAACCGGGTGGATTCGCCGAGGCCGACCACCGTGGCCGCGGCCAAGCGGTCGGTCAATTTCCGCAGGTCCGATCCGGTGTCGGCGGCGTCGGTGCCGCGTATGGGCTGCGCCGCGCCGCGCAGCCACTCGTGCACCGCTTCGGTGGCGCCGGTCGGGTTCGAGGTGGTGGTCACGCGGGCTCCTGAGGTCTCGATGGAGTGTCGCGAACCAGCCTCATACCTGAAGTATTGTTCAGGTCAAGTGGTGTGCTCGAATCGAACCGGGAGTCTCACAGCTGTGTGCGCATCAGGACCACGTTGTACTGATTGTGCACAGTGGTGAGAAAATAGAGATCATCTTCGGTTTGATAGGGGAAAATCGACGGCGCGTATGCCGTCGGCAATTCACGTGTATCGATCAATACACGCGGCTCACTCCACGGTCCGGCCGGTGACGACGCGGTTCGCATCACCACCGAGTTGAAGGGGTCGGTGGTGAGAGAGACGAATTGTCCGAGGTAGTCGTTCCACATCACCGATAGTTCCCCCACGCCGTGCATGATGGGCTGTGCCGCATTGATATCGCGTTTCCAGGTGCGGCCGTCCCAGTATTCGTAGGCGGCCAGATCCTGGATATTCGGCTCCCGGACCCGGGAGATATAGGCGGCATTGTCGCGTCCCGGCGGGGTGCCGTAGACGTAAACGAAGCCGCCGTCCTTCACGAAGGCGTTCATCTGGAAATTGCGGTTCGCGCCCTCGTTGGGCCGGCGGGTGAAGGCGAGATCGGCCCAGGTTTCACCGTTGTCCGCCGAAGCGGCCAGTCCGGAGTAATTGGTGGTCCATTCTCCGGGGGTGTCCCATGTTTTCACCGACATCAGGCTCATGTACTGTACGCCGCCGATCGAGATACCGGCGGTCGGAATGCGGCTGATCTCGAGAAGCGGGATCTTCGGGCTGGGGATCAGGTCCCTGGCCTGGCCGAATATATCCTTGACGACGCTGTCGAAGTAGATGCCCTGCCGTGGATCCTGGGTGTGACTGCGCACGAGAACATTGCTACGCCAAGCCCACATACTGCCCGCGAGAAGATTGGGGAAACCGACCCCGGCGGTATCGCCGAAAGCGGTGAGCATTTCTCCCTGTCCGTTGTCCCACATGATGCCCAGGTCGGTGCCGAGCATGTTGTAGTTGTGGGTCCCGTTCGGGCTCGCCATACCGGTCACCTGGAAAACGGCCCGAGTGGCTCCGTGTAGCTGCGGGAGGCCGTTGGTGCCGTTGAGTACGGGAATCGGATTGATGGCGTTGGGATTTGCCGTGGCCGGTGCGGTGACTGCGATCAGTGCAGCCGATGCGCCCGCCAGCACAGAAATAAGTATCGAGCGGGTTCTCTTCAAGTCCGTCGGACCTCCGGGTCATGTCAAAGACACCGCCGGCATATGGGCGGCGCCTCGATGGATACACGGAACATTTCGACTGGCTGGCAGAACCCGCACATGTTATCAGTGCATAGGGCCTGATCAGACGCATTGTCGGCGGTTCAGCGCAGGTGTCATTTCCGGCCCCGGTAGCGGGGTTGTCCGGTCTTCGGCGGTACGGTCCGGCACCCGCGGTCCCCGGGCGACATAGATCACTCCATGGTCTAATCGGAAGTTAACCGCCGATTTCAGCGGGAGACTTCAGCGAGGAAGCGGAGTACGCATGCTGCCAGCCGGAATGGATCCGCGCACACCGGTGCTCGTCGGCGTCGGACAGGTAGTGCACCGATCCGGTGAACCGGGCCTGCCCGGACCTGTCGAGCTGGCGGTCGAATCACTGCGCCGGGCCGGCGCGGACAGCGGAACCGGGGACGCGCTGCTGCGTTCGGCGGATGTGATCGCCTCGGTGGCCCCGGTGAGCCGCCAGTACGCCGACCTGGGCGCACTCGTCGCCGCCGACCTGGGTGCCTCGCCGAAGCGGACCCTGCAGTCGGCCCCCTACGGCGGAGACGCCCCGCAGCGGCTGCTCAACCTGCTGGCCCGCGAGATCGCCGAGGGCCGGTCGGATATCGCGTTGCTCTGCGGGGCCGAATCGGTCGCGTCGTGGAACGTGGCGAAGCGGTCCGGGACCGACCCGGGCTGGCCGGAGCAGGACGAGAACGCCCGGCCCGATCAGATCATCGGCTCCGACGACGCCCCCAACACCGAGATGGAGCTCGCGGCCGGATTGTGGGGCCCGATCTATGTGTACGCGCTGATGGAATCCGCCATGCGCAATCGGCTCGGCCTCGACGAACAAAGTCATCTGGCCCGGATCGGCGGGCTCTGGTCGCGGTTCTCCGCCGTGGCGGCGCGCAACCCCTACGCGTGGCTGCCCCCGGAACGCGACGTGAGCGAACTGGTCACCACCGGCCCCGACAACCGGATGGTCTCCACCCCGTATCCGAAGCTGCTCATGGCGAACCTGACGGTCGATCAGGGCGCGGCGCTGATCCTGTGCAGCGCCGCGGCGGCGGACGCGGCCGGGGTGCCGCGGGATCGGTGGGTCTTCCCGCACGGCGGTGCCACCGCCACCGATACCTGGTTCCTCTCCGAACGTACGGATATGGCGGCGTCCCCGGCCATCGCCGCGGCCGGCCGGGCGGCCCTGGGCGGGGCGGGAATCGGCATCGACGATATCGCCCATATCGACCTGTATTCGTGCTTCCCGGTGGCCGTACAGGTGGGCGCGGCGGCGCTGGGTCTGTGCATCGACGATCCGGCGCGACCCCTGACCGTGACCGGCGGCCTGACCTTCGGCGGCGGCCCGGGCAACAACTACAGCACCCACGGCATCGCCACCATGGCCGAGATCCTGCGGCGCAACCCCGGCGACTACGGCCTGACCACCGCGCTCGGCTGGTACATCACCAAGCACGGGGTGGGCGTCTACTCGGCGAAACCACCCGCCGAACTGTTCCGCCCGGTGGAGGCCGAGGTGCCGGTCGCCCGGCGGGAGACCGCACCCGGCTACACCGGTCCGGCGGTGATCGAGGCCTACACGGTTCCGTACCGCAAGGGCGGCGCGGGCGACGAACCCGAAGCCGCTGTGGTGAGTGCGCTGAACCCCGCCGGTGCCCGCATACTTGTCCGGGCGACGGACAGCGAGACCATCGCGGCGGTCACCGCGGGCGACCGTTTGGGCGCCGCCATCGAGATCACCGCCGCCGACCGTTTCATTCTGCGTAGCGAGAGGACCGCCTGATGACCGAGACCGTGCTCCTGGACCGGTGCGATGCGATAACCGTGCTCACGGTGAACCGGCCCGCGGCGCGTAACGCCATCGATCTGGCCACCGCGAAGGCGATCGAGGCGGCGATCGACGAGTTCGAGGCCGACGACTCGGCCCGGGTCCTCGTGCTCACCGGCGCCGAGGGGACCTTCAGCGCCGGAATGGATCTCATCGCCATGACGCGCGGTGAGGTGCCGGTGACCGAGCGACGCGGCCCGCTCGGCATCGCCTCCAAACCGCCGGCGAAACCGATGATCGCCGCGGTGGAGGGTTTCGCGCTGGCCGGCGGTTTCGAACTGGCCCTCTCCGGTGACCTGATCGTCGCCGCACGGGACGCGAAATTCGGTCTGCCCGAGGTGAAACGCGGTCTGGTCGCGGCGGCCGGCGGCGTGATGCGGCTGACCCAGCGGTTGCCGCGCAGTATCGCCGCCGAACTGGCGCTCACCGGTGGGCGGATCAGCGCCGAACGTCTCTACCAGCTGGGCCTGGTCAACCGGGTGACCGAACCGGGCGAGGCGCTGGAGGTCGCGCTGGAACTGGCCGGTGAGATCGCGGCCGCCGCCCCGCTGGCCGTGGCCGCCAGTAAGCGGATCATCGACGAGACCCCGGACTGGACCGCGGCGGAAGGTTTCGCCAAACAGGGTGAAATCGCCCTGCCCGCCCTGGTTTCCAAGGACGCGGCCGAAGGCGCGCTGGCCTTCGCGGAGAAACGCGATCCGGTCTGGCAGGGACGCTGAGGTTCGGCTTCGGACCCCGGCTATGCGGTGTCGTCGCGCAGGGTGGGCAGCCAGTCCAGGAGTACCCGGGCGCAGCCTTCGGGGTCGTCGTAGAAGGGTGTGTGGCCGCTGCCCGCGAGCGTGATGTGCCGGGCTCCGGGCAGTACTTCGCGGGCCCGCCTGCTCTGCGTGGCGTAGGTGAGCAGGATGTCGCGGTTACCCCAGGCGATCGTCACCGGTACCTCGGCGAGCGCGGCGGGGTCGGGCAGCCGGGCGTCGGTGAACGAGGCCAGGGCCGGGGAGAAGCCCAGGGAGTCGATCGCGCCGCGCGCGGTATCGAGAGCGACCTGGGCGCTGACGGCCCACGGTTTGCCGAAGACCAGGCTCAGGAAGGCGGTCCGGCCGGCGGGGGTGCCGAGCACCTTGGGCATGGCGGGGCCGAGGATGCGGCCGATTTTCTTCGACCGGCCCAGCGACTGCTGGCACCAGATCCGGCCGGCGGTGTCCCAGAAGAAGATCGGGGAGAAGGCGGTGACCGAGCGGGCCAGGCCGCGGGCGCCCAGGTTCAGCGAGATGCCGCCGCCCATCGAGTTACCTGCCAGATGGGGCCGCTCGATGCCCTGTTCGGCCAGGAAGTCGGCGAGGGCGTCGGTGAGTGTGTCGACGGTGGTGCGCGGGAGCGGGGCGGAACCGCCGAAGCCGGGGAGGTCCACCGCGATCACCTCGTAGTGGGCGGCCAGGGCGCCGATGACCGGTTCCCAGACCTGCCACCTGCTGCCGACACCGTGGACCAGCACCAGCGGTTCACCGCGGCCTTCGCGATGGTGCTCGAGGATCGTCATGTTCGCCGCTCTCCGATCGGGACGCGATTCCGGCCCCCAGACTAACAGCAGGCGCCGGCCCTCAGTTGGCTCCGCCCGGGCTCGCGGGCGCGAGGAAGACGTGGCCCGTTCCAGCCCCTGAGAGGGTCGGCGGCTGTGAATCACATTCGAATTCCGGCCCCGGGTTGCACGCCGTATGTGAGTGCGACTACACACATGCGTGGACGTCGGCGGGTGGCCGTGGGTGCTGTTCCCCGGCCGACGCGGCGTCCGTGCGATACATCTGAGAGAGGAACCCGGTGCGGAAGACCCTGATTGCCGCGACGTTCGTCATTCTGCCGCTGTTCGCGGCGGCCTGCGGTAGCGATACCGACTCCGCGCCGGCGCTGACCGAAGCGGACCTGTCCAAATCCCTGCAGGAAAAGGGACTCCAGGATCCCGCGTTCGCCGACTGCGCCGCGAAACTGTACATCGGCGAAGGCATTTCGCAGGACGGCCTGCGGACCATGGTCAGCGACGAATTCGATACCCGGATGGCGGACCCGGAAACTCTGGGCATGAGCCCGGAGGACGCCGACAAAGCCCGGGCGGCGACCAACAAGATCGTCACCGAATGCCTCGGTAAGGCGCAGTAGCAGTCGTGCGGAAATGATTCTCGCTGAGCGCAATACTGCTATCGGGAATCGCCTCCCAGCAGCATGCCTGCATGACAGCACAGAATCCGCCCTTCGCCGCGGCCCGTACGGCCGCGGTGATAGGGGCCGACCCGGCGGGCGTCACCGCCGCGCTGGGGTTGCTCGACGCGGGATTCGACGTCGCCCTCTACAGCGATCGTGACCAGAACGCGTTGCGCAGTCGGACCCGGCCGGGTGTCCGGGCCGTCGCGGTGGCTCCGCAGCCGCCGGGACCGGCCGGGAGCGGGCGCCGTACCGCCCGCGCGCCGCGGCCGACCGGCCGTATCGCCTTCGACGGGTATGTCGGCGTCACGGTCGACAGTTCCTTCGAGACCTCGGGCCGGATCACCTCCTTCGTGGAGCGCGGCGGCGCCTTCCTGGTGGAATCGGTGACCCCGGAATCGCTGGGCGCGATCGCCGCGTCCACCGATCTCACCCTGGTCGCCGCCGGTCGCGGCCGCCTGGCCGGATACTTCCCGGCTGCCGCGGACCGGCCCGTGCACCGGGGCTCGCCCCGGTCCCTGCAGGGGCTCTACGTGCTCACCCGGACCACCGGTTCCGATCGCGCCGAGCCGAACCCTCCCGCCGCGGGGCCGAGAATGGTGCACTGAGAAGCACAGCACCAGTCGATTCCGGCCCGCGCCGGAGACAGGAGGCTCCGGCGTGTCCGTGGCAGTTGTGGTCGGTAACCCGAAACCGGCATCCCGAACTCTCTCCGCGGCCGTCGGCCTCGCCACGGCGCTGCGGCCGGATTCCGAGCCGGCGGTCATCGATCTGGTGGAGTTCGGGCCGGGCCTGCTGAGCTGGGGTGACCTCGCGGTCGCGAAGGCCGCCCGCACCGTCGCCGCCGCCGAGCTGGCCGTCTTCGCCAGCCCCACGTTCAAGGCCACCTACACCGGTCTGCTGAAGCTTTTCCTGGAGCAGTTCGACGGCGGTACCGGCCTGGCCGGAGTGCTGGCCGTGCCCCTGATGCTGGGCGCCGGCCCCGCGCACGCGCTCGCCCCCGATCTGCTGCTCAAACCGGTACTGGTGGAACTGGGCGCGACCACCGCCCTGCCCGGGTTGTATCTCTCCGACCGGACCTTCGCCGAGGACGGCGTACTGGACGCCTACGCCGAGCGGTGGCGTCCGGTGGCGCAGGCGCTGTCGGCCACGGCAACCCATTCGAAGTGAAGGGCTGATCATGAACGATGTCTTCGAAACCCCCGCCGACGGCACCGGTCTGCGGCGTGCCTTCGCCAACTTCCCGAGCGGGGTCGTCGCGGTCTGCGCCGAGGTCGACGGGAAACCGGTCGGTTTGGCGGTGAGCACTTTCGTTCCGGTCTCCCTGGATCCTCCGCTGGTGTCGTTCTGTATCCAGAACAGCTCGTCGACCTGGCCCAAGCTGGTCGATGCCGGCTATCTCGGCCTGAGCCTGCTCGGCACCGACCAGCAGGAGGCCGCACGCTCGCTCAGCTCCCGGACCGGTGACCGGTTCCGCGATCTGGAGCTGCACGAGGGCACCGGCGAAGCGGTGTTCATCCAGGGCGCGTCGGTATGGATCGAGGGGTCGCCCGAAGCACATGTCCCGGCCGGTGACCACACCGTGGTGATCCTGCGGATCAACCGGCTGGCCATCCACCCCGACCGCGAACCCCTCGTATTCCACGGTTCGCGCTTCCGCCTGCTGCACGCCAGCTGACCGGCACGGCCGCAAGGTATCGCCCAGGATGCCCCGGTCGGATTCGTTCGGCGTGGGCGTCGATCACCTGCCGGCGCCGTCGGGGGCGCGGTGGAGTGCTACCGCACATTTGCGAGCCGCCGAACGACGGCGTGCCGGGTATCCGGGGAGAAGTAGGCGAAACCGGCGTCAATTCGCTGGAGGAGTGCGTCCGGCTTTGCGAGAGTAGCGGGATGGCACAGTTCACCAGCGAGCCGCCGGCGTCCTTCGATTCCTTCGACGGCACCCGCATCTATTACCGGCGGGTGGGGTCCGGCTCACCGGTGATCATGATCCACGGGTCCGGCGGGGGGCTGCACTCGTGGCAGCCGGTCGCCGAGAATCTGGCGGACCGGTTCGAGTTGTGGCTGCCGGCCCGCCGCGGCTACGCGCCGAGCGGGCCCGGCCACGCCCCCAAGCACTACGCCGACGAGGTGAGTGATCTCGGGGTCATCATCGATATGATCGGCCGGCCCGCGCATCTGGTGGGTATGTCCTACGGCGCCACGGTCGCCCTGCACGCCGCGGCGGCCGGACTCCCGATCCGTTCGCTGGCGCTGTGGGAGCCGCCGCTGTACGCGGCGGGCGCGGAGCTGGCGCCGGTGCTGACCCGGTTCGAAGAACTCACCGCGAAGGGCGAACGGGGCCGGGCGGTCCGGCTGCTGGCGGAGAAGGTGTCCCGGGTTCCGGCGGCGCTGCTGGAGGCCGCGGGGGATTTCGAACCGGACGAGAGCGAACCCGACGACTCCTACGGCTGGAGTCGTGACCTCGAGTCGATGATCGCCGATACGACCTATCTCGAACGCTGGTCGAGCGTGACCACCCCGACGCTGCTGATGCGCGGCGCCGATACCTGGCAGCCGATGCCCGAGACGGTCGAGCGGCTGGCGACCGGAATGCCGCACGCGCGGCTCGCGACGTTTCCCGGGCAGACCCATTTCGCGCCGTCGACGAGCCCCGAAACCGTGGCGAGAACTCTACGGGAGTTCCTGTACTAGAGCGGCAGGACCGGCACCAGGTCATGGGCCCGGGCGCCGTTCGGCCGACGGGCGCCTTTCACGGATCACATCGTTCCCGCGTGGTGGCGAATCCGAACGCATTGCGCGGGGTCGGCTCCCGTGCGCCGATGCCTTGGGTACTGGGGGCACCGCTCCGAGGGTGCGCGGTTCAGAACCGGAACCGCACGATGCGGGTGGACCGTTTCATGCCCGGAAGCAGATTCAAGAGGCGGAATACGCGGCGTGCGTTCGCGGGTGCCTTGGCCATCAGCACCGGCGAGTCGTTCATCGGCGCCTCATCGATGTATTCGAGTCTCGGGTGCCACTCGGCCGGTGCGGCCGGATCGTCGAAGCCGCACTGGAACTGTGTGTCGTACTTGCGCAGCGTGGGGTCCCACCGCGAGGTGCGCCACGCCCAGACCGCCACCGTGTCGATCTGGATCTGCCCGGTGGGGAAAGCATCGACGACGCTCGTCAGGAGGCGCCGGGCGTCGGTCTCGGTCAGGTAGGGCACCAGTCCCTCGGCTATCACCAGCACCGGCCGGCCGCGGGGGATGCGGTCCAGCCAGGCCGGGTCGGTGACATCGGCTTCGATCAGGGCGTAGTGGTCGCGCGGCGGCAAGAACTCTTTCCGCACTTCGATCATGGCGGGGTAGTCCAGGTCGTACCAGTCGACCGTGGCCGGCGGGTCGATCCGGTACACCCGGGCGTCGAGGCCGCAGCCCAGGTGCAGCACCACCGCGTCGGGGTGCTCGGCGAGGAAACTCCGGGCCCAGTCGTCGTGGATCTTGGCGCGCACCACGGCGACGAGGCCCAGTTGGCTGGTGCCGAATCTGCGGGTGTCGTAGCCGGGGTCGAGGCGGCGCATCACCTGCTCGGCGTGCTTGTCACCGAGGATCGGGTCCGGCAGCCGGTTGTCCAGTGCTTTGGCCGCGAGGACGGGGCGGGCGGTTTTCTGCACTCCGACGAGTCCGCTGTCTTTCACAGTCGCCTACACTACTGATACTTCAAGAATTTCGTGAAATATATGACGAGATGGCTGCGGAAGCTACGACGAGGAGACTGCTTCAGTGACGCGCGCGGACGAGATCGCTATCGCCGGCTTCCAGGAACGGTTCGCGCAGATCATGGTCGAATCCGGTATGCCGCGGATGGCCGCACGCGTGTTCGCGGCACTACTGGTCACCGACTCCGGCAAGCTGTCGGCCGCCGAACTCGCCGAGCGGCTGGGCGTCGGTGCGCCGGCCATCTCGGGGGCGGTCAAATACCTGGTGCAGGTGCGGCTCGTCGAACGCGGCCGCGAACCCGGCAGCCGGCGTGACTTCTGCCGGATCCACGAGCACACCTGGAGTCACTACATCAGCCGGTCCGACCCGGTCCTGGGCCAGGTGCAGAGCGGCGCCGCCGAGGGCGCCGCACTCCTGGGTCCCACCTCCCCTGCCGGGCAGCGACTGGACGAGACCCGCCGGTTCTTCGAGTTCCTGCGTGCGGAGATCGAACAGTCGATGGCCAAGTGGCGGCGACTCCAGGCCGACGGACCCGCGTCCGGCTGACGTCGTGGCCTCGGCCGACCGGGGCCGTCGAACAGATCATGCGGCGGGCCCCGGAGACTCGCCGGTGCCCCGCAGCGCCTCGGGAACCCGGTCCTGCGCAGGGCCTGCGTGCCCAGCCGGTCGCGCTGGTCGCCGCTGTGCTACGAGCATCCTGACCTGTCGAGCTCTCCGGGCGCGATATCCCCGGGGCGGGCCGCGGCCGGGTGCCGAACTCGTGGAAATATCCAGTAAGAACGACTTTCGATGACGCGCCGGTGGTTCGCCGCCATTGCCGGGTCCATGCATCCGCCATCTTCGCGACGTGGCACGCGGCGGCTCGGGGCCGGTGGCGCAAAAGGAAACCCGGAAGAAGGCGATCCATCGAAGTGGTGGTGGAGCCGGTGACGGGAATCGAACCCGCGCCATCTGCTTGGGAAGCAGAGATTCTGCCATTGAACTACACCGGCATGCGCCCGCAGGCGCGAAGGGCAGCTTAGCAGAGGGCGGGCCGGAGCTCTAAATCTTTCGGTTCGCCCTCCGGCCCTCCGCGCCCCGGGGTCAGCGTTCGGACCAGACGCCGAGCTGGTTGCCGCTCGGGTCGGTGAAGTGGAAGCGGCGGCCGCCGGGGAAGTCGAAGGGGCCTTCGGTGACCGTGCCGCCGGCCGCTCCGACGCTCCGGAGGGTGGTGTCGAGGTCTTCGGAATACAGCAGGACCAGGGGGCCGCCGGTGCGGACCTCGTCGGTGGTGGCCAGTCCGCCCGCTTCACCCTCGGAGCCGTCGAAGCGGCGGATACCGGCGTAGGCGGGCCCGTAGTCGTTGAACTCCCAGCCGAATGCCGACCGGTAGAAGGTTTTGGCGGCGTCGAGGTCGGTGACGGCGAGTTCGATGTAGTCGATGCCGTGATGGGTGTGGGCGCTGGTCTCGGACATGGGCGTACCTCCTGATCGGCTGTGGCCGTGCGTGGGCGCGGGTGGGCTCGCCCATCGGGGGGAGTATGCCCGGGGGCGGTGACAGGAAACGGACCGTGCGCGGACCGGGGGCTGTGCCCCGCGGGGCGGTCGCTACGCTCGTGGCGTGCTGCTTTCCGATCGTGACATCCGGGCGGAGTTCGCCGCCGGACGGCTCGGGCTCGAACCGTTCGAGGACAACCTGGTTCAGCCGTCCAGTATCGATGTGCGGCTGGACCGGATGTTCCGGGTTTTCAACAACACTCGCTACACCCATATCGACCCGGCCCAGCGCCAGGACGAGCTGACGAGCCTGGTGGAGCCTGCCGAGGGCGAGCCGTTCGTACTGCATCCGGGTGAGTTCGTGCTCGGGTCCACCCTGGAGGTGTGCACCCTGCCCGACGATCTGGCCGGGCGGTTGGAGGGTAAATCGAGTCTGGGGCGGCTCGGGCTGCTCACGCATTCGACCGCCGGGTTCATCGACCCCGGTTTCAGTGGGCACATCACCCTGGAACTGTCGAATGTGGCGAATCTGCCGATCACCCTGTGGCCGGGTATGAAGATCGGGCAGCTGTGCCTGTTCCGGTTGACCAGTCCGGCCGAGAACCCGTACGGCAGCGCGGGCGCCGGATCGAAGTACCAGGGGCAGCGCGGACCGACGCCGTCGCGGGCGTACCTGAATTTCCCGGCGCCGAGCCGGTGACCGCGCTCCGAACCCGTTCGTGAACTCGGCGTAGCCGTGATCGAGCCCCGGCTGTCGGTGACACCGCCGTGTCGTCCGGGTCGGTGCCCGAGATCCGCCGGGCAGGATTGCCCGTGGGAAGCCCGAGACGTGGCCGACCGGCTTGCGCGGCCGGCGGATGCCGCTACGAGTCCTCGGTGGGCCGCGGGCCGAGTACGAGATCGATGGTCCGGGCCTGCACCGCCGCGCGGTCGGTGCCGTCGAGCGGGTCGGCGGCCAGGAAGTGCATCCCGATCCGCGCGCAGAAGGCGAGCAGGCTGCGGGCCTCCACTTCTACGGGATCGATGAAGTAGGTGCCGATCATTTCGCGCAGTAACTCCATGCGCTGGTTGTCCACCCGCCGCAGGCGGGCCGCGACCTCGTCGTCGCGCCGGGCCCAGTCGCGTACGGCGAGGTCGATGGGCAGCAGTTCGGGGGAGAGGGTGAGTGCCCCGGCCCGCTGGATCTTGGTCCGCGCGTCGCCGCCTTCGCGCGTGACACTGTCCAGGACGTCGTCGATGCTGCGCCGCTCCCAGGTGTCCAGCATCGCCTCGAGCAGTGCGTTGCGGTCGGCGAAGTACCCGTAGAAACCGCCCTTGGTCACGCCGAGCGATTTCGCGAGCGCTTCGACGCGGACGGCGTCGGGACCGCCGCGGGCCAGGGCACGGAGCCCTTCGTCGATCCAGCCGGTGCTCGTCGTCCGTACCGCGCCCATGTGTCTCCTCTCACGAACCGAGATCTATACGCCGCCGTATATTCGCGCTAGCGTCTTATATACGCCAGCGTATAACAGGAAGTGGGTGTCGAAGATGACCGAGAGTTCCGAACCTCGCCCGGACAGCGCCGAGCCGGTCGCCCGGCGGCAGTACGAGATCGGCGCATCGATCCGGGCGCGCAGTGGTATGGCGGTCTACGACTACGCCGACCAGTTCACGATCGACACGTCGCCCGGCGTGGCCGCGACGCCGGAAGAGTGGGCGCGCACCGCACTCGGCGAAGTGGCCGGTGCACGGGGACAGTTCGTCTGGCGGGTCGTGCTGGGCCTGCGGCTGCGGCGTCGATCGGCGGCCGGACAGGTTGCCGGCTGGCCGATCGTCGAACGCGGCGCCACCTGGATCACCTTGGGAGCTCGATCGTGGCTGATCAGCGGGCGTCTGGTGGTCGAGCTCACCGGCGGTACCGCTTCGGTGGCCACCTTCGTCCACTACGAACGCCGGATGGGCGAGCGGGTCTGGGCCGCCGTCTCCCCGCGGCATCGACGTTTCGCCCCCTTACTGCTGACCGAGGCGTCACGAATTCTGTCCGTCCGGTAGGGACGCGGCCATATCGAACGGACGCGCCGTGGCGTCCGGGCGGGCTACGTCCGGCGGACCCGGCCGCCGGGCGTAGCCCCATCCCCGGTCATTCCGCGCCACCTGCCAGCAACGCGGCGTTGATCACCGTGGACAGCGGGGGCAGCAGGCCGTCGCGTTCCGGCGGTACGACCCAGTGGCATCCCTCGCGGTTCCAGCGGCCCAGCCCGGTGGGCAGCATGACCGCGCTCCCCACCCCCGGGATATCGATATCGATGCGCTGCAGCATCTCGACCACTTCGGGATCCGGGCGGCGATCCGGGTAGGCCAGGAAGCTCCAGCGAATCTGGCGGGCGAGCATGGGAACTCGGATCTCCCGTGAATCCAGTAGGTCGCGTGCGGCTTTCGCGCGTTCGGTCGGTAGGTGGACGACGCAGGCCCGGCTGGTGATCGGCAGCATGACGAAACCGCCGCGTTCGGTGACCGGTAACCCGAATTCGTGGCGATAGTACGCGGCCCAGTCGTCGACCGTTCTGAGCTTTTCCACGTTCACGGTGAACCCCTTGCCTCCTGCTGCCGAGCCTCCCTGGCGTGCCGAGCCACGGCCTGTGCCGGTCTCGCCGACCTGTCTTTCCAGGATCGCGTCCGTACCGGCGCGTCGGAAGCGCCTACACGCTCCCGTTCCACTGCCCTTGCGCTGCCATTGCCGGTGATGGCGAAATTCCATGTGGTTGCAGTCATATTCGGCTCGTACCCTGGAGAGGGAAATCGTTCGGGAAGGGTGACAACGTGGTCGGCCAGTGGTCTGGAAAGGAGGCCCGGGCGCTTCGCGAGGCCAAGCGGATGAGTATCCGGGAGTTCGCGGCACATCTGGGTGTGCACGAACGACTGGTGTCCAAATGGGAGGCCGGGGGCGACCGGGTGCATCCACGTCCGGTCAATCAGGCTGCCCTGGATACCTGTCTCGCCCGATCCGACGATGTCGAACGGACCCGGTTCGCGGCATTGACCGTTCCCGAACCTGTTCCCGGGCCGCTGCCGGCCGCCGGCCGGTACGCCGCGCCCAGCGGATATTCCAATGACGCCGAACTCCTGGCCCTCATCGATACCGGTGCGGCCCGCGGGGAAGGGCTGGCGGCGATTTCGGAGAAGGATCTGATCATGGCGGCAGCGCACGAGGCGAGCGAACACGCGGGCCGGGCGGCGAGTACGAATACCGGTCCGAGCACGCTGGACCAGCTCGACGCCGATGTCACGCGGATCGCCAACGACTACGTGCACACCCCGCCGATGCCGATGATGGTCGAGATGCTGCGGGTGCGGCGCCGGGTGTACCGGCTGCTGGAGGGCCATCAGCGGCCCTCGGATACCGGTCACCTATATCTACTGGCGGGCTCGCTGTCGGGGCTGCTCGCCAACGCGAGTACCGATCTCGGCTATCTCGATGCCGCCGGGGAGCAGATCCGGGCCGCCTGGGCGTACGCGGAACTGTGCGGCCACAACGGGTTACGGGCCTGGGCCCGCGGGATGCACGCGCTGATCGAATACTGGTCCGAACGGCCGCACCGGGCGCTACAGCTGGCACAGCACGGTCAGGAGTACGCGGATTCGGCCACCGCCGCGGTGCGCCTGCACAATATCGAGGCGCGGATCTGGTCGAAGATCGGGAGCGCCGCCGATACCGAACGGTGTATCCGCGCCGCCGCCGCCGCGAGTTCCGGAGCCGGGACCGACAGCCTGCACGACGAGGTGGGCGGAGTGTTCGGTTTCTCCGACGCCAAGGCCGGTTATTACGCGGGCGCGACCTATATCCATCTCGGCCTGGCCGAACCCGCGCTGGCGGCCACCGAACGCACGATCGAGCTCTACCGGACCGGCCCGGCCCGGCAGCGTTCCTACGGCGCCGAATCCCTGGCCCGCGTCGATTCGGCCGCCGCCCATCTGATCAACGGCAGCCTCGACGGCGCCACGGCGGCACTGCTGCCGGTCCTGGCGCTCGACGAGGACAAACGGATCGCCCAGTTGGAGGAACGCCTCACGGGCCTGCGGCGGCGGATCTGCGCGCCGGCTTTCCGCGGGGTCGCCGAGGCGCGGGCTCTCGACGAGCGGATCGAGGAATTCTGCGGGGCGACCGCGTCCCGCAGCCTGCCTCCGGGCAGCGGGTAACCGGCTCTCCCGTGCGGGCGCGCGGAAGGTGATCGAACGGGCTCGGGAGCGGCGCGATATCGACCGGTTTCCCGGCCCTGTGCAGGCCGGGGGCCCGGCGTGCGTGGTCCGGGCGGCGGTAACGGACCGGCACCGGGCCGGGGCGGGCCGGATATCCGCTTGCCCCTGGTGGCACCATGGATCGGGTGAGTACTGGCCATTCGCACCCCGCGCCCCGGATTCTGGAGCAGTCCAAGAAGCTGCAGAATGTCGTCTACGAGATCCGTGGACCGGTACACGCACACGCGGCACGGCTGGAATCCGAGGGCCACCGGATCATGAAGCTCAATATCGGCAACCCCGCGCCGTTCGGCTTCGAAGCCCCCGATGTGATCATGCGGGATATGATCGCCGCGCTGCCGACCGCGCAGGGCTACTCCGAGTCCAAGGGCATATTGCCCGCTCGCCGGGCGATCGTGACCCGCTACGAGCTGGTCCCCGGTTTCCCGGAACTCGATGTCGACGATGTCTACCTCGGTAACGGGGTCTCCGAACTCATCACCATCACCATGCAGGCGCTGCTGGACAACGGGGACGAGGTGCTGATCCCGGCACCCGACTATCCGCTCTGGACGGCGATGACCAGCCTGGCCGGCGGCACCCCGGTGCACTACCTGTGCGACGAGGCCAGTGGCTGGCAGCCCGATATCGCCGATATCGAATCGAAGATCACCGAACGCACCAAGGCGCTGCTGGTGATCAACCCCAACAATCCGACCGGTGCGGTGTACTCGGCGGAGGTACTCCAGCAACTTGTCGACCTGGCGCGCAAGCACCGGCTGCTGCTGCTGGCGGACGAGATCTACGACAAGATCCTCTACGACGACGCCAAGCACATCTCGCTCGCGACGCTGGCGCCCGATCTGCTGTGCCTCACCTTCAACGGCCTGTCCAAGGCGTACCGGGTGGCCGGTTACCGGTCCGGCTGGCTGGCCATCACAGGGCCGAAGGAGCACGCCGCCGGGTTCCTGGAGGGCGTGGATCTGCTCGCGTCGTCGCGGCTGTGCCCGAATGTGCCCGCCCAGCACGCCATTCAGGTAGCGCTCGGGGGATATCAGAGCATCGAGGATCTGATCCTGCCGGGCGGGCGGTTGCTGGAACAGCGGGATGTGGCATGGGAGCGGTTGAATGCGATTCCCGGCGTGTCGTGCGTGAAACCCAAAGGCGCGCTGTATGCGTTCCCTAGGCTGGACCCCGAGGTACACGAGATCCACGACGACGAAAAGCTGGTCCAGGACCTGTTGCTACAGGAGAAGATCCTGATGGTGCAGGGCACCGGTTTCAACTGGCCGCACCATGATCATCTGCGGATCGTAACCCTGCCCTGGGCTCGCGATCTGGCCGTTGCCATAGAGCGTTTCGGCAATTTCCTCACGAGCTATCGACAGTAGTCGGGCGGGTAACTCCGGGTTAAAACCGACTCTCCATCCGGATTAAACCCGATTTTCCGAACCTACTGGCACAAAAGAGGATCCTGTGTGTACAGTGGTCCTCGGCACCTCAAAGTGCCCGGCCAGGTTGTCTACCCCCCCTGGGCAACCTGGTCCTCGGGTTAGGCCGCCTACCCCCCTGGGCCGCCTGCCCGCGGGCGGCGGAGACATCCCCCTGCTCTCCGCCGCCCCTTCCCGAGGTTCTCGGAAATATCGCGAAATCGCAGCGTAAGCCGCATCTGCCGGTCACATGGGCCCTCTGCGAATCCTCTAGGCTGACCGGGGTGAGCGACCACCATCACCATCACGACCACTCCCGGCCCATCGCCATCGGCGCGACCGCCGCCCGCGTCGTGGTCGGTTTGCTGGTCGCCATCGGAATCGTTGTCGTCGTCGCCACGATCGCCCTCTGGCCCGACCGCCAGCAGGTCGAGATCCCGCTGCCCATGCAGAACGCCGACGGAACCGCGGTGGTCACCGAAGCCGGAAAGGTGATCCGGCAGGATATCGGCTCCTGCGGAAGTCCGTCCATCGGCCGCGTCTTCGACGGTGAACCCCAACCGCCCACCATGCAGGTCTACGACTGCCAGCGGAGTCTGATCGCCATCGAATCCGGTCCGCACGAGGGTAAACACACGCTTCTCGAAATCGCGCCGGGCCCCGGGCAACCCGATCTGGCCGCCGGTGACGACCTGCGGATCGTGCGGCAGACCGGGCCGGACGGGACACCGCTGTACTCGTTCGACGATTACGCGCGGGGTATGCCGCTGAGCCTGATCGTGCTGGCCTTCGTCGCGGTGATCGTGGTGGTCGCCCGCTGGCGCGGGGTCCGGGCGCTGCTCGGACTGGTTTTCGCGTTCGCGGTGCTGGTGTTCTTCCTGCTCCCCGCGCTGCTCGACGGGAAGCCCGCGATACCGGTGGCGCTGGTCGCCGGCTCGCTGATCCTGTACGCGGTCCTGTATCTGGCGCACGGGGTGAACCTGCGCACCAGCTCCGCGCTGCTCGGCACCCTCACCTCCATGGTGGTGGCGGCGGTGTTGTCCTGGCTGACCATCGAGGCGACGACGCTGACCGGTCTGTCCGAAGAGCAGAACACCAATGTCGCAACCTATATCGAGCACGTCAGCATCACCGGCCTGCTGCTGGCCGGATTCATCATCGGTTCGCTCGGCGTGCTCAACGATGTGACCATCACCCAGGCGTCCGCGGCATTCGAACTCGCGGAACTGGACAAGAAGGCGACCCGGCGCGAAGTGTTCGCCGCGGCCATGCGAGTGGGCCGCGACCATATCGCCAGCACCGTGTACACCCTGGTGCTGGCCTATGCCGGTGGGGCGCTGCCGCTGCTGCTGCTGTTCAGTGTGGCGGGCCGGCCGATCCGGGATGTGCTGGTGGGTGACGCGGTGGCCATCGAGATCGCGCGGTCGGCGGTGGGCGGTATCTGCCTGACGCTGTCGGTGCCCCTGACCACCGGTATCGCGGTCATGCTGGCCCGGCCCTTCGGCAACAAGCCCACCGGCGATCCGGCCACCCCGGGCCGGCGGACCGCGGTGGCCCGGCACTCGGATACCGGTACGCACCGTAAGGTCGCTCGCCCGGGTGGTTCCGAAGGCGGCGCGCCGCGCAACCGCTCCGGCCGTGGTTATCAGCCGTGGCCGACGACCGGGGAACAGCCACGGGTACCGCGCAGCCCCGGTGATCAGCGTCCCGGCCCGCGAACCGGTGAGACACCGGTCACTCGGGGCGGGCAGTACGGACCGCCCCGGTCCGCGCAGCGGTATCCCGGCCGGCCGGAGCCGGGGGACCGGCCGGCCGGACCGCCGCGTCCGGACAACCAGTGGCCGAACAGCGGTGAGCAACGCGAAATCCGCCGACGGCGTCCGGGCCGTCCCGGTCCTGTCTGAGCCGCCGGCGCGGCCCGGAAGATACGCCGGTTCGGTTCGGTCCGGTCAGCGGCTCGGCGGTGGCGGAAACAGCGGTGGAATGGTGGGGAGCACGATCGGCGGCAGGCCCGGCACCTGGAAGGTATTCGGACCGGTGGTGGTCGTGGGCGTCTCGGTCTCCCGAGGCACGGCCACCGGAGGCGGCTCGGCCAGCGATTCGTGCTCCGGCGCGGTGGTCAGCGATGCTCCCGCCAATCCGGGCCGAGCCGTGGGTGAGGTCGCCGAACTCGCCGGCGGTGGGGTCGTGCCTTCGACGGTGGTCGATTCCTGGCGGAATATGTGCTGGCCGTAGCCGAGGCCGATACCGATCGCGGCCACCACCACCAGTGCGCTCACGGCCACCGCGGCGGCGCCGAGCTCACGGCGCCGGCGCTGCGGGGGTTCGCGGAACGACCGCCGGGGCAGTAGCTTCTGCGGAATCCGCAGCGCGACGGTGGGTGGATCCTCCTCGGGCGTCAGTTGCGGAGCTGTGGACAGGACCGGACGCGCCGCCACGGTCTGCGGCACCGCGGCGGTGTTGCTCGAGTACTTCTCGGGGCCGGGGCGCTCCGTGGCGGGACCGGTGCGTGCCACGGAGTCGGCCGGCAGGTCCTCCGCGCTACCGGCGGGCGGGCCGAAAATTCCGGGTTGTGGCATGGGCATCTTCGGTCGCGAAACGGCCGGAGCGACAACGGTCGCTTTCGTGGCCGCGTTGTCCGGTGCCGCCGGGGGGCTTTCGAGTTCGGCCCCGAAAATGCCGACCTGTGGTGCGGGCGGTGATGCCGGAGTATCGGTGGCCTGCGCCGCGGCGGCCACAAGCGGCGGCACCGAACCGGCCGGGCGCTGCGGGACAGCGGC
>NZ_JBKOOL010000088.1:0-23939 GCF_046764065.1 Nocardia sp. NPDC002869 | reverse complement strand
CGAGGCCGAAACGGCGAGACCAAGGGGGCCTCAACCCCGCGCCGCCGCAGGCGGCGCCAAAAAACACAGCACCTTCACGTCGGTGGCCGGAGGTGCTCGGGCGGTCGGTCCGCATATCGCATGCGCGAAGCGCGGATGTTGGGCGCTGAACGGCGGGACCGAGGGGCCCTCGACCCCGCGCACGTGAGCCCGCCATAAACTGAGTTCATGTTCGAGCCCGTCCGGCCGTTGCCGACACTCTGCGGCCGGACCGTCGCGACGGATCGCGCGCTGGTGATGGCCATTGTGAACCGCACCCCTGATTCCTTCTACGACCGTGGCGCGACCTTCAGCGATTCCGCCGCGCTGGCCGCAGTGGCCCGTGCTGTGGACGAGGGCGCCGATCTCGTCGATATCGGTGGGGTGAAGGCGGGGCCGGGGGAGCATGTGGACGCGGCCGAGGAGGCGCGGCGGGTGGTGCCGTTCGTGGCGGCCATCCGCGCGGCCTATCCCGGCCTGTTGATCAGTGTGGATACCTGGCGGTCGGAGGTGGCGCGGGCCGCGGTGGCCGAGGGGGCGGACCTGATCAACGACACCTGGGCGGGTGCGGATCCGGAGTTGGTGCCGGTGGCGGCCGAGACCGGGGCCGGGATCGTATGTAGTCACACCGGCGGGGCGGTGCCGCGCACCCGGCCGCATCGGGTCCGGTACGCCGATGTGGTGGCGGAGGTGACCGATACCGTGGTGCGGGCGGCGGAGCAGGCCGCGGCGGCGGGGGTGCGCCGGGATTCGATTCTCATCGATCCCACCCATGATTTCGGGAAGAACACCTATCACGGGCTCGCACTGTTGCGGGCAGCGGACGTTCTTGTTAAAAGCGGGTGGCCGGTCTTGATGGCGCTGAGCAACAAGGATTTCATCGGAGAGACATTAGGTGTCGGACTTTCCGAACGACTGGAGGGCACATTGGCGGCAACAGCATGGTCGGCCGCGGCCGGTGCTCGCGTTTTCCGTGTGCACGAGGTCGCCGCGACCCGTCGCGTCGTGGACATGATCGCCGCGATCCAGGGCATCCGGCCCCCCGTGCGAACTCTGCGAGGTCTCGTATGAAATTTCCCCATCACGAGCTCGACTGGGCATCGACCCACACCTGGGATGCCCCCGGCTGGTCGGTGACCGATCTGGTCGCCGCCAAGGCCGGCCGGACCGTATCGGTGGTGCTGCCCGCGCTGAACGAGGAGAGAACCGTCGCGGAGGTGGTGGCCAGTATCCGTCCGCTGCTGGGCTCCCTGGTGGACGAGCTGGTGGTGCTGGATTCGGGGTCGACCGACGCCACCGCCGACCGCGCTCGCGCGGCCGGCGCGGAGGTGATCACCCGGGAGCAGGCCGTACCCGAGCTGGAGCCTTTCCCGGGTAAGGGCGAGGTGCTGTGGCGTTCGCTGGCGGTGACCACCGGTGATCTCGTGGCATTCGTCGATTCCGACCTGATCGACCCGGACCCGGCTTTTGTGCCGAAGCTGCTCGGTCCGTTGCTCACGACTCCCGACCTGCATCTGGTGAAGGCCTACTACCGGCGGCCGCTGCGGCACGGCGGCGGGGTCGACGCACACGGTGGCGGCCGGGTGACCGAGCTCGTGGCCCGGCCCCTGCTGGCCGCGCTGCGGCCGGGGCTGACCCAGGTGTTGCAGCCGCTGGGCGGTGAGTACGCCGGGACCCGCGAGTTGCTGACAGCGGTTCCGTTCGCCCCGGGATACGGGGTGGAGATCGGGTTGCTGCTCGATACCTATGATCGGCTTGGTCTGGGTGCCATCGGTCAGGTCAACCTGGGTGTTCGTACCCATCGCAACCGTCCGCTGGCCGATCTCGGTGTGATGAGCCGGCAGATCCTCGGGACGGTGCTGGGTCGCAGCGGGGTCCCGGATTCGGGGGCGGCGCTGACCCAGTTCCCGCTGATCGGTGGCGAGTTCACCCCGTACAGCACCGCGGTGGATCTGGTCGATCGGCCGCCGATGAACACCATCCGGCCGGACGTCGCGGCCGCGTGAGCGAACAGGCCCGCACCGCGGCGCCCGCCGGCGTCAGTGGTTCGGGTCCGGCTTTTCCGACGGTGGTTCGTCTCCGGTTTCCGGGGGCTGCTGCTCGTCTCCGGGCTTCTTCGCCGGGCGGCCGAGGGCTTCGGTTTCCGGTGGCGGTTCGGCTCCGGGCTCCTTCACTGTCCGGCCGGGAGCTCCGGGTTCGGCGCCGCCGGTGCCGGGCGTGGATTGCGCGGTGGGCGGTATCTCGGGTCCGGCGCCGGTCGCCGTGGGCGGGGTGACGACGGCCGCCGCGGGACGGCCGGCGTTGTCTGCCGGTTCCGGTGCGGCCCCGGTTTCGCCTGTTTCCGGTCGGTCTTCGCCGGGCTCTTCGGCCGTTTCCGCTTCGGTGGGTTCCGCTTCGGCCGCTTCCTGATCGACGGGTTCCTGTTCGTTTTCCAGACGCGCGCGGAGTTCGGCGACTGTCACGTAGTCGCTTTCGACGGAATGTGGGGCGCGCAGCCACAGGACGAGGGTGATCAGCAAGCCCACCGCGACCAGGGCCACCGCCAGGATGATCAACGCGTTCACCTGAGCCTCCACGAATCATCTTTTCGGAGCCGACAATCGCCACTGTGCACCGCAGGGGGTACCGAGTAATGCTCTGGCTATCGAATCGTCGGGCCCGGGTAACCGGTCGCGGTAATAGAAATCGGCCTACTGCGCACCACAGTAGCAATTCTTCGACCAGCTAATATTCGCTGTCGCTATCGGTGTTTCGGCGTGTCGGCGGTATCCGCCGCCGGTCATTCGCGGTCGGCGCGGTGTCGCGGTCAGCGCCGCGGGCGGACCGCCTGGGGGCGGGAATCCACCGGTTCGTGGAGATAGACGGGGGTGAGCAGATCGGCGTCCACGGGTTCGCCGGTGGTGCGCTCGTAACGGACGCCGATCAGTACGGAGAAGCGGCGGTTGGCCGCTCGTTCGTGCAGGGTCGCCAGCCGGGTGGCCAGCAGCCGTACCGCGCCGAGCGAACCCGGTGGGTGCAGGCCGTCGAGAATCAGGATCGAACCGCGGCCGTCCGGGCGCGGTAGCCGTGCGAGATAGGCGATATCGTGCGGTTCCGGGCTGGCCGGCCGGTAGATACGCCGGGCGGCGCGATCCTCGATACCGCGGCGGCCGTCCCCGGGGCGGGCCACGGCGCGGCGCAGGCGTGGGTCGGCGGCGATGAGATGCCGCAGGCTCGGCGACAGTTCCGGGCCGCCGATCACGATGAGGCCGTCCCGGAGCAGATCGATCGGGTGTCCCGGAGCGAAGGGTTCGATGGTGACCGCGAAGCCGAGTTCCCGTAGCTGTTCGGCCAGCCGGGGCGCCGCCGCCGGGTCCGGGGCGCCGATCAGCCTGCCCGCGCGGGTATCCGGGACCAGCAGGGTCAGCGGCCCGTGCCCGAAGAACAACCCCTCGGGCGCCGGGCCCTGGGTGCTCACCTGGTGGATCCGGGCGCGGGAAAGGCCCGCCGCGGCACCGATTCTCGCGAAAGTCCACCCCTCGGCGTGTAATTCGCGGATCACCGCGCGCCGAATCCGGGTGAGTTCGTTGATGGTCTGCTGAGCCGCTGCGACACCTTCGGTGGCGGCCTTGAGTCGCTCGACTTTGTCTTCGATCGCGAATATTCGCGCCACGTCATCGGCCGACATGTGCGAAGTCTAGACAGGGAGACGCTGAACTGCGTCTAGCCTGGTTGACGATCAGGTGGCGTCGGTATCGATCGGGGGACGTTCGTTGTGCTCCAAGGGTTTATCCAACTTGGGCATCGGGTAATCTGGCATCCCGCTGTGTGTCCCCAGCACATTCTTGCTGTCCGGCAGGGCGCTGTCGAGATCCTTGAAAAGGGAATCATCGCCGTTCAGGAGGTGTTTCGTCACCACCGAACGCGGTGACATACCCCGTAATTCCTGGAGGTCGGCGAGCGGTTTACGCAGCTCCTCGAATTCGGGCCCGAGTTCGGACCGCAACTGCGATGTCGCGCCGGTGGCGTAATCGCGAAGTTGGCGAAGGCTGCGCGCAGTCCACCGCGCGGCGCCGGGCAGGCGCTCCGGACCGAGGATCACGAGGGCGGCGACGAGTAGCACGAGCATCTCGCCCCACCCGATACTGCTGAACACCCCTACAGGCTACCCGGCGCCGCGACCAGCGGGTCAGTCGGAGGCCAGCGTCACCGGAATATCCACCTGCCGGCCTTCCCGGATGAGCTGGACGTTCACCGACTGGCCGATCTTGTTCATCTGAACCGCCACTACCAGTTCGTCGGGATTGGTGACTTCACGGTCGCCGATCCGGACGATCACATCGCCTTCGACGATGCCGGCGTTCGCGGCCGGGCTGCCCGGCTGCACATCGGCGACCTCGGCGCCGCTCATGACTTCGTTGGCGACGGTCTTCTGCCGGGCGCTCACCCCGATCATCGGGTGATGGATCGACCCCTCGCGGATGAGGGTCTGCGCGACCTGGGTCATCTGGTCCACCGGGATGGCGAAGCCGAGGCCCACCGAACCGCCGCTCTCGCTGCGGATGGCGGTGTTGATCCCGATGACCCGGCCGTCCGCGTCCACCAGCGCGCCACCGGAATTGCCCGGGTTGATCGACGCGTCGGTCTGCACCGCGTCGATCACCGCTTTGGTATCGCTGCCCTCGCCCTCCAGTTTCACCGGGCGGTGCAGCGCGCTCACGATGCCGGAGGTGACGGTTTTGCTCAGGCCCAGCGGGGATCCGACGGCCAGCACCGCATCGCCGACTTGCACGTCATCCGATTTACCGAGCTGCGCAACCGTGAGATTTTTCACATCTACCTTCAGTACCGCGAGATCGGTCTTGGGATCGCGACCCACGATATTGGCCGGTGTCCGGGTGCCGTCGGAGAAGGTGATCTGGATCCGGGCCCGCCCGGACTGGTCCTGCGCCGCCATGGAGATGACGTGGTTGTTGGTGACGATATAGCCATTACCGTCGATGACCACACCGGACCCGGTGGCGCCGTTGTCGCCGACCGTGGTGCGGATGGACACCACCGACGGCAGTACCGCGTCGGCGACCTGCGCGATCGGGCCGTGCGGCTGCTCGCCGTCGGTCTGTTCGAGACTGACCTTGCGGGAGGTCAGGGTCGAAGCGGTTTCCGCGGTCAACCGGCCGACCAAGCCCCCGACCAGCCCGATTGCCAGCGCGATCGCACCGAGCACCAGCAGCGCCTTGGGGGCGACCCGGGACCCGAAGAGCACCTGCCGGGCGGAGAGTTGTTCGGCGCGCGGGAATTCTCGCGCGGCCGGTGTGGCGAGCGCCGGAGCGCCCAGGCGGGCCGCCGAATCCGGATCGCGCCAGGGGTCGGCCGGGCCGGCTACCGGTTCGCGCTCGTTGCCGGCGTCGGGATCACGCTGGAGCAGTTCGGTGGAACCGGGTGGACGCCCGAAGGCCTCCTCCAGTACGGCGCGTGGCGGGCCCTTCGGGGCCACCTGGGTCGCGCGATCGTTGTCCGGGCGGGCCGGGCGTGCGGCGAAGGATCCGGATTGACCCGAGGGCCGGCGGAAGGCATTCGCGGTATGTGAGTCCACATGGGGTCGATAGACCGGCCGCGGAGCCAACACGGGCGCATCGGGCGGGCGCAGAGTGCCGTTGTCGGTCGTCGTGCCGTTTTCGTCCGCCGAATCAGCGTTATCGGCAGGGGAATTCTGCGTCGGTTCGGAACTCACGCGGCAAACTCTACTTGCGCCACCACACCGACCACCGGAAGCTGTCGAAGGTTGCCGAGAAAGATTGGCTCGTGAAGCCGAATACCGCCTCGTTACGCTGATTTCCGGCCGAATTCTGCGATTGTGCGCCGCTGGGCGGTTCGGCGAGCGGAATGCGGGACAGCGTGTCGTGCAGGCCGGTGGGAATCGAGACCTGGGAGGCGCGGCGCAGAGCGATCCGCGCCTGCTGCTGGGCCTCGACCTCGGCCGCGCATTCCGGGCACACCGAAAGGTGCTGGGCCGCACGCAGGTAGGGGTTCATCCGCAGTTCGCCATCGACGTAGGCGGCGACTGCCTCGCTCGCCAGATGCTCGGTGGAGTGGAACTGCGGGGAACGACGACCGGACGTTTCGGAGTCGCCACTCATTCGCTGCCCATCCTTCCCGACCGGTATCACAAACTGCTGTGATCCCGGCGTCATGATCGCAGGATCATCCGAAGCTCGCCTCGGCGGCGAAACGCTCCTGGACTCCATTATGCGCAAGATACTCGCGCAGTGCCTGCCGGCCGCGATGGATTCGACTGCGCACCGTGCCGAGTTTCACGCCGAGCGTCGCGCCGATCTCCTCGTAGGACAGTCCCTCGATATCGCAGAGCACGACCGCGGCGCGGAACTCCGGAGCCAGCGAGTCCAGCGCGGACTGCAGATCCGGATCGAGCCTGGCGTCGTGGAAGACCTGCTCGGGCCCCGGGCCGTCGGCGGGTACCCGGTCGTAGTCCTCCGGTAATGCCTCCATCCGGATACGGCTGCGCCGCCGGACCATGTCCAGGAAGAGATTGGTGGTGATGCGATGCAGCCAGCCCTCGAAGGTGCCGGGCTGGTAGTTCGACAGGGACCGGAAGACCCGGATGAAGGTTTCCTGGGTGAGGTCCTCGGCGTCCTGCGCGTCACCGGAGAGGCGGTAGGCCAGCCGGTAGACCCGGTCGGCGTGTTCGCGGACCAGTTCGTCCCAGGTCGGCATCACGGTGCGGTCGCCGGTGGCGTCGAAGGCGGCGGTGCCGGTGAGCGGAAGCATGCTGTCGAGTTCGGAGGCCGTATCGGCCAACACGGCCTGGGCGGCGTCGTATTCCTCGGCTCGCTCGTCGGTACTGGACATATCGGGCACCTCCATCAGGGCGTCCGGCGGAGCGGGGTCTTCGGTCACCGGGTCGTGCTGCGCGGCTACCTCCGAAACCGGCCCGGTAAACGGCCGCGGGCCGAATTCGTCCGGCCCGGGCAGACCGTGCCCGGCGGGGGTCGCCGAACGGTCGGCCCGGGACAGTTCGGGCAAGGTGGCGGACTCGCGTGCCGCATCGACCATGTGGATGGTGACAACCTCCTGATCGGGACCGAGGCGTAGGCTCGAATACGCGGCCCGTTGTTCGGGCCGTCGTTCATCGGGTGCAACGGTGGATCGGTACTCCGTTGTTCCCGTCCGCCGCGCTCGGTCGGCTGGTCTTGCGTAGCCCACACTCTTCCGTCTCCCGGTGTGGGGCGGTTATGGGGATCCTGAGGGACACCTGAGAATGTTGCGACCGGCATCGCCGCGTTTGGCATAGCCTCTTGGGCGTGGCATCGAACCTGGAGCTCAATCTCGCCTACGTGGAGGAATCCGTCGTCGAGGACGAGGTACTCGTCAGCGCCCGCGAACGGGCCACCGAGCTGGGCGTGGCTCCGGTACCGCCGTCGGTCGGCGCGCTGCTGAGCATGTACGCGCAACTGCTGGACGCGCGGGCGGTGGTCGAGGTGGGTACCGGCGCCGGGGTCAGCGGATTGTGGCTGCTCGACGGTATGCGCGAGGACGGCACGCTCACCACCATCGACTCCGAACCCGAACATCAGCGGGCGGCCAAGGAGTCGTTCCGTGCCGCCGATATCCCGCTCGCCCGGACCCGGCTGATCAACGGGCGTGCGCTGGACGTGCTGCCGCGGCTGGCCGACGGTGCCTACGACCTGGTGTTCCTCGATGCCTCGCCGATCGAGCATCCGCAATACATTGCCGAGGCGGTGCGGCTGCTGCGGGCCGGCGGGGCGGTACTGCTGCACAATGCGCTGCTCGGGGGCCGGGTACCGGATCCGGCGAATCGCGACGCGGCGACCCAGGCGGTGCGTTCGGCGACCCGGTACGTGGCCGAGCACCCGGGTCTGACCAGCGTGCTCATTCCGCTCGGCGACGGGTTGCTCTGCGCGTCCAAGGGCTAGCCCGGCGGCCGGGATCGGCCGTCGGCGCGCTCCTGGCCTCCTCGCCATCGGACTCCCGGTCGCCCCGGGCCGGTGATCAGGCGCAGCGGGCGCGGCAGGCCTGAGGGCCGGGGTGCAACGGTCGTCGCTGTTGTTGCGCTCGACCGGGACCCCCGAAGGTGACTTCGCCGAGGCCGTCGGGGCATGCCTCGGCGCGGTTACGACCGGCGCGGTTACGGCCGGCGCGATTGCCGGTCCCGCCGGCCGTACTCGTCCGGCCGGCTGTTCCGCCCTGTGTCGACTGCCCGCCGAAGATCACGTCCGGTGGCATGGAATCCGGTGCGGCGCCGGCGCGCGGGTTGCCGCCACCGGTGGGTGGCGATCCGGTTTCGATGCGGTGTCCGACGCCTGTGCGGGGTGGTATTGCTGCGACGTTGCCGCGACGGGGGCGGAAACCTCGGTCGAGGTCGAGGTCGCGTTCCGGCGAGGCGACAGGCTGCTGCGCCGGTCCGGTGGGTCGGCCTGCTTCGGGCAGGGGCCTATCCACCGACGCTCGAGGGGGAGGCGGGATCCAGCGGGACGACGTACGGCTGTGAACTGCGTATTTGTGTTCTTCTGTGCCCAGGTGGCACGCCCGGGCCGGTCGTCTTTACGGAATCTCTACGGCACCCCTCTTGCGCCGCCATTGAACGTGTGTTTAATGTATTGAACATGCGTTCAAGCGATGATCTGAACACGCGGGCCCGGATTCGGGACGCCGCCCTCGTGCTGTTCGGCGACGAGGGCTTCGGAGTCGGTGTACGTGCGATCGCGGCGGCCGCGGGTGTGTCGCCGGGCCTGGTCAACCATCATTTCGGCTCCAAGGACGGGTTGCGGCGCGAATGCGACGATCATGTGCGCGCGGTGATCCGCGAATCGAAGATGAGCTACATGAACCGGCCGTCGTCGGGGAATCTGCTACAGCAGCTGGCCGAGATCGAGGAGTTCGCGCCGATCATCGCCTACGTGATGCGCAGCTTCCAGGCCGGTGGCGACCTCGCGGTATCGATGTTCGAGCACATGGTCGAGGACGTCGAGCAGTACCTGGAAGCCGGGATCGCTTCCGGCGCCGTGCGGAGGCCGCGGGACCTGAAAGCGATGTCGCGCTACCTGGCGAGCGTCAACGGCGGCGGCATGCTGCTGTTCATCCAGCTGCGTGCCGGAGCCTCAGGGGCGGTCGACTACCGGCAGGCGCTGCGGGAGTACAGCGACCAGATGATGCTGCCCGCCCTGGAGATCTTCACCGAAGGGTTGCTACCCGACTCCACCATGCTCGACGCCGTCCTGGCCGACGTCGCGGCCCGCACCGGGCACGGTGCGCCGCCGACGCCGGACGCACCGACCACCGGCCGCGCGGACGCGCCGGACGCCGGAGCGGAGGCGGCCGCCGCGCACCCACCAGAAACGCCGACGCCGGCCCGAACCGCCGGCGACGCGCACTGAGCCGGCGCGGCGTCCGATCCGCCGCGCCTGCGAACCCTCTCCATCAACGCTCTATCTCTGTCCCACGAGGAGACACGATGATTTCGGCAATTCGGATCCGGGGTCTGCACAAACACTTCGGTCAGGTCCGGGCACTGGACGGACTGGACCTGGAAGTGTCCGAGGGCGAGGTCCACGGATTCCTGGGCCCCAACGGAGCCGGTAAGTCCACCACCATCCGGGTGCTGCTCGGCCTCTTGGCGCGGACCTCCGGTGAGGTGCGGATGCTCGGGCGCGACCCCTGGGCGGACGCGGTGGCACTACACCGCGAGATCGCGTACGTGCCGGGCGATGTGACCCTGTGGCCGTCGCTGAGCGGGGGCGAGACCATCGACCTGCTGGCCTCGATGCGCGGTGGGCTCGACATCGCGCGCCGGGCCGAACTGATCGAACGCTACGAACTCGATCCCCGGAAGAAGGCACGCACCTACTCCAAGGGCAACCGCCAGAAGGTCGCGCTGGTCTCGGCTTTCTCCTCGCACGCCCGGCTGCTGCTGCTGGACGAGCCCACCTCCGGCCTGGACCCGCTGATGGAACAGGTGTTCCGGGAATGTGTCGCCGAGGCGGCCGAGCGGGGGGCGACCGTGCTGCTGTCCAGTCACATCCTCTCGGAGGTGGAGGCACTGTGCGAGCGGGTCACCATCATCCGGTCCGGGCGCACGGTGGAAAGCGGCACGCTGTCGTCCATGCGGCATCTGAGCCGTACCTCCATCACCGCCGAACTCACCGGCGATCCCGGTGATATCGCGGCCATGCCCGGGGTGGCCGATGTGAGCATGAACGACCACACACTGCGCTGCCAGGTCGACGGCGAACATCTGGCCGAGCTCATCCGCGTCCTCGGCGATACCGGCGTCAGCAGCCTGACCAGCCGCCCGCCGACGCTGGAAGAGCTGTTCATGCGGCACTACTCGATCAACGGCCACGAGGCCGGCGAGCTGGAAGAGGCGCGGAAATGACGACCGCCGTCGCCGGGGCACGGCACAGCGTGCTCCCTACGAGTCCCGGCCGCACCGGATTCACCGGGACCACCCGGCTGCTGCGGCTGTACCTGCGCCGCGACCGGATCGTGGCGCCGCTGTGGATCCTGCTGCTGTCCCTGCCGTTGGGCGGTGTCTATGTGGCCAGTATCGAATCGGTGTATCCCACCGCGGCCGATCGCGCCTCCTTCGCGGCCACCATCCTGGCCAGCCCGGCGCAACTGGCGATGTACGGCCCGATCTACAACACCTCGATCGGCGCGGTGGGCATCTGGAAGGCCGGGATGTTCCACACCCTGATCGCGGTGGCCACCATCCTCACCGTCATCCGGCACACCAGGGCCGAGGAGGAAACGGGGCGCAGCGAGATCCTGGCCTCCACTTCGGTCGGTCGCTACGCGAACCTGACGGCCGCGCTCGTCCTGGCGCTGGGCGGCTCACTGCTCACCGGACTGCTCGGCGCGGTGAGTCTGACCGCGACCGATGTCCCGGCGAGCGGATCGCTGGCCTTCGGGCTCGCGCTGGCCGGATCCGGCATGGTTTTCGCGGCCGTGGCCGCGGTGACGGCGCAGGTCTGTACCGGCGCGCGGCTGGCCCGGGGATCGGCGTTCGCGGTGCTCGCGGCCACCTTCACCCTGCGGGCGATCGGTGACGCCCGGGCGGGGGCGGGCCCGGTGAGCCCGCTGACCTGGTTGTCCCCGCAGGGCTGGTCGTTGCAGGTGCGACCGTACGCCGGTGATCGCTGGTGGGTGCTCGCGCTGCACCTGGCCCTGCTGGTGGTGCTGATGATCGTCGCCTACGCGCTGCTGCGCCGTCGCGATGTCGGTGCGGGTCTCATCGCGGAACGGCTCGGGGCACCGGCGGCGGGTGCGGGCCTGGCCGGACCGTTCGGCCTGGCGGTGCGGCTGCAACGCGGCACGCTGCTGGCCTGGACGGTCGGGGTCGGTCTCTACGGTCTGGTGATCGGCAGCGTGGTGGCGGGTATCGGGGACAGCTTCGCCGAGAACGCGACGCTGCGCGATCTGATCACCCGGATGGGCGGCTCCGAATCGATCGAGGACTCGTTCATCTCCTACGCCTTCACCATGCTCGGGGTCGCGGGCGCGGCGTACGCCGTTTCGGCGACACTGCGGTTGTTCGGCGAGGAGAACGGCCACCAGGCCGAATCGGTACTCAGCGGGGCCGTCGGCCGGCTGCGCTGGGCCGGCAGCCATCTGGTGTTCGCGCTCGGCGGGCCCGTGGTGATCATGCTGACCGCCGGGTTGCTCGGTGGCGTGGCCTATGGTCTCGCCAAGGACGATATCGGCGCGGAATTGCCCGGTGTGGTGGCCGCGGCGCTGGTCCAGCTGCCGGCGATCTGGTTCTTCGCCGGGCTGACCCTGGCGCTGTTCGGGCTGGTGCCGCGCTGGACTCCGGTGGCCTGGGGACTGCTCACCGCCGCGATCGCGGTGTTCCTGTTCGGTTCGTTCTCCGGCGCGCCGCAGTGGTTCCGCGATCTGGAACCGTTCAGTCACGCGCCCAAGGTGCCGGGATCGGAATTCACCGCGACTCCGGTCGTCGCGGTCACGGTGCTCGCCGCGGTGCTGCTCGCGGCCGGACTCGCCGGGGTGCGGGGACGCGACATCCGCTGACCTGCTGCCGTCGGTGTGATGCCCCCTTCCGCCGGGAGGGGGCACTTCCGTATCGGTCAGACCCAGGTGCCCTTGCCTACGGTCACCACACCGCCGTTGCTGATCGCGAACCGGGAGCGGTCGCGCTCGGAATCCACGCCGATGATCTCGCCCTCGGACACCATGACGTTCTTGTCCAGGATCGCGCGCCGGACCACCGCCCCCCGCCCGATCCGTACCCCGGGCATCAGCACACTGCCCTCGACGGTGGCTCCGTCGTCGACCAGTACATTCGCGCTGAGCACCGAGTTGCGGACGGTTGCCGCGGACAGGATGCTGCCCGCCCCGACGATCGTTTCCTGGGCCAGGCCGCCCCGCGCGAATTTCGCCGGCGGGAGATTCTCCGCGGCGCCCCGGATGGGCCAGTGCCGGTTGTAGAGGTTGAACATCGGGTTCACCGACACCAGGTCCATATGGGCTTCGTAGAAAGCGTCGATGGTGCCGACATCGCGCCAGTAGCCGCGGTCGCGGTCGGTGGCGCCGGGCACCTCGTTGTCGGCGAAATCGTAGACCGCCGCCTGACCGGCCGAGACCAGGCTGGGAATGATGTCGCCACCCATATCGTGGTCGGAATCGGAATCCTCGGCGTCGGCCTTGATGGAATCCACCAGCACTTTGGTGGTGAACACATAGTTGCCCATCGAGGCGAAGGTCGAATTCGGGTCGTCGGGGATACCGGGCGGATGCGCCGGTTTCTCCAGGAAACCGATTATGCGGCCGGCTTCGTCGGAATCGATACAGCCGAAAGCGCCCGCCTCGCTGCGCGGCACCCGGATACCGGCCACCGTGACCCCGGCCCCGGAGTCGATATGGTGGGCCACCATCTGTTCGGGATCCATCCGGTAGACGTGATCGGCGCCGAAGACCACGATGTAATCGGGATCCTCGTCGTAGATGAGATTCAGCGATTGCATGATGGCGTCGGCGCTGCCGGTATACCAGCGCGGCCCGAGCCGCTGCTGGGCGGGAACCGGAGTGATGTATTCACCGGCGAAACCGGACAGCCGCCAGGTCTGTGAGATATGCCGGTCCAATGAATGCGATTTGTACTGGGTGAGCACACAGATCCGGAGGAAACCGGCATTGACGAGATTGCTGAGCACGAAGTCGATGAGGCGGTAGGCGCCGCCGAAGGGGACGGCCGGCTTGGCCCGGTCGGCGGTCAACGGAAAGAGTCGCTTGCCCTCGCCACCGGCGAGCACGATTCCTAGGACGTGCGGCTGGCTCCTCACAGTGCCAAACTACCGAACGAGGTGGTCGGCGGGCATCGACCGCTCGGCGGCTACCGTGAATCCGTGAGTTCCGGTTCCAGCGGCGCGGCCGAGTTGTCCGCGGCCGACGAGCTACGGGTGGCCATGCTGACCCGAGAGTTTCCACCCGAGGTCTACGGGGGCGCGGGCGTCCACGTGACCGAACTGGCGGCCCGATTACGGCGGATGAGCGCGGTGACCGTGCACTGCATGGGGGTACCGCGCGACACCGCACAGGTGCACGGACCCGATCCGGCCCTGGACGGCGCCAACCCCGCCCTCCGGATGATGTCGGCACAGTTACGGATGGCCGGCGCGGTCGGCGCCGCCGACGTGGTCCATTCGCATACCTGGTATTCGGGCCTTGCGGGGCATCTGGCCGCCACCCTCTACGGGATTCCGCACGTGGTCACCACCCATTCGCTGGAACCGCGGCGACCGTGGAAAGCCGAACAGCTGGGCGGTGGATACCGGCTCTCGTCCTGGTCGGAACGTAATGCGCTCGTACACGCCGACGCGGTGATCGCGGTGAGCGACTGGATGCGCCGCGACGTACTCGACGCCTATCCCGCGCTGGATCCGACCCGGGTGCACGTCGTGCGCAACGGGATCGACGCCGGCGTCTGGCATCCCGGCCCGCCGGAGCCCGGTAGCCGCCGAATTCTCGACGAACTCGGTGTGCGGGCGGACCGGCCGCTGGCGGTGTTCGTCGGACGGATAACCCGGCAGAAAGGCGTCGGCCATCTGCTGGGCGCGGCGCGCGAGATCGATCCGCAGATCCAGCTGGTCCTGTGTGCGGGCGCGCCGGACACGCCGGAACTGGAGGCCGAGGTCGCGAATGCGGTGTCCGGGTTGCACCGCCGCCGGGGCAATGTGTTCTGGGTCCGGGAGATGCTGCCCACCGAACAGATCCGGCAGCTGCTGGCGGCGGCCACCGTGTTCGTCTGCCCCTCGGTCTACGAACCACTGGGGATCGTGAACCTGGAGGCCATGGCCTGTTCGACCGCCGTGATCGCCTCGGACGTGGGCGGAATTCCCGAGGTGGTCGCGGACGGGCGGACCGGCCGGCTGGTGCATTTCGAGGCGGGGGCGACCGGCGCCTACGAGCGCGCGCTGGCGGCCGCGATCAACGAGCTGGCGCTGGACCGAGCGTGCGCGGCCGAACTGGGTGCGGCGGGCCGTCGCCGCGCCCGGGCCGAATTCGACTGGTACCGGATTGCCGAGCAGACCCTGGCCGTGTACCGCACCGTCTGTAAACGTTGAGCCCTCGCCGGCCGTCAGGCCGAGGAGGACCCGGAGGTGATGTCGTTGGCCAGTGGGGCGATGGCCGCGATGATCTGCGCGCTGTCGCGGGTGGATTGCCCGCTGTGCCAGCACTATTGCCCCCTTCTCACCGCGGCGGCGAGTGGCCGGTGAGGTCAGGCCGGGGCGTAGGTGCCCACGGTCACCGACGCGGTGACCTCGAAGAGTTCGGGCAGGCGGGCGATCCGGGCCGTCGCGTCGCCGGCGTGGTGCGCGGAGGGGCCCATCGCCACCACATTCGCGATATCGGCGCGGGAAAGGGTCATCGCGTAGTCGACCGTGCGGTGTTCGGTCCGGGTGAAACGACCGGTCATGGCCTCGGCGAGGCGGCGGTCCTTCGCGGGGTCGACGGTGACCATGCCGACCGGTTCGATGAGCTCGGCCAGATGCCGGTCCGTGGGTGTGACGACGATATAGCGGCCGCCGGGACCGAGGGCCCGGGCCACGGCGTCCGGATTGCGCGGTGCGAACACCGACAGCGCGGTGGTGAGCGTGTGTTCGCGGATCGGCAGGCCCCGCCAGGCGTCGGCCACCACCGCGGCCGCGCGCGGATGGGCGCGGGCGCACCGCCGACCGGCCGGTTTGGCGATATCCAAGGCGATCCCGCGGGCCGCCGGGACCGACTCGAGGACCCGCGCCAGATAGTAGCCGGTACCCGCACCGATATCCGCAATGAATCCGCCGGTGCCGGTATCGTGCGCGGTCACGGTGGCCGCCGCGACGGCGTCGGCGATCGGCGCGAAATTTCCGGTGCCCTGAAAGGCCGCCCGCGCGTCGAGCATGGCAGCGGTGTCACCGGTCAGTTTGGTGGCGGCACCGGTGAGCAGGCTGATATAGCCCTGCCGGGCGATATCGAAACTGTGCCCCCGAGAGCAGCGTAGTGTGCCCGGCGCGGACGACAGGCCGCGGTCGCATTCGGGGCAGCTCAGTACCTCGGCGACCGCGGCGAGCGCCGATTGTTCGGCTACCTGTCTAGCCGGTGACACTCTTCAATTCGTCACCGAGTGCCGCGGCTTCGTCCGGCGTGAGTTCTACGACCAGACGCCCGCCACCCTCGAGTGGGACCCGCATGACGATCCCACGGCCTTCCTTGGTTGCCTCGAGGGGACCGTCCCCGGTACGGGGCTTCATGGCCGCCATCCTCTGCTCCCTCCAGATCTGCGCTGTATGCTGCGCACTTGCTCGGAACTCCGGTTGTCGCCAACCGGGCGGTCCGTCGGTTGAGACGACGGACCGCACTCGGTCCATTCTTCCCTATCGCATGAGATGACGGACACTCGACGTCCAAATGTGATCGGTCAGCCGACCGCGGTGTGCCGGGTATCGACCCAGCATTCGGTCAAGTGATCGTCGACCATACCGGTGGCCTGCATGAGCGCGTACGCGGTGGTGGGCCCGACGAAACGGAAACCGCGCCGCTTCAATTCTTTTGCCAGTGCGACGGATTCGGGCGTCGTCGCCGGAATATCGGGCAATGCGCGCGGACGCGGTCGCGACGGCGGGGCGAAGGACCACAGCAATTCGTCGAGTCCGATATCGAGTTCGCGCGCGACTTTCGCGTTGGCGATACACGCGTCTATTTTCGCGCGATTGCGCACAATGCCGGCATCGGCGAGCAGTCGTTCACGATCCGCGTCACCGAACTCCGCGACCCGGTCGATGGCGAATCCGGCGAACGCCGCCCGGAACGCGGGCCGTTTGCGCAGAATCGTGATCCACGACAGGCCGGACTGAAAAGCCTCCAGGCACAGCCGCTCGAAAAGGGCGTCGTCCCCGTGTAGCGGCCGGCCCCATTCCTGGTCGTGGTAGTCCCGGTAGAGCTGTGATTCCACCGACCACGGGCAACGGATCAGCGTATCGGCCGCCACGGATGCGGTCACGGCTGCTCCGTACCGTGCTGCGCGGCCGCACCGGCCGCGCGGGCCTCGGCGAGTTGACCCTGCAACTCGTCGATCCGGGCGGCCAGCCGGGCCAGTGCCCAATCGACCTCGCCGGCCTTGTACCCGCGGACCACCTGCTGGAAGCGCAGCGCCCGGACATCCGCGCCGTCGATACCCTCCACCGGTAGCACCGTCGCCGTAGTGCCCTCGGGGAGCGGGCCCAGCTCCTCCGACCGCCCGAACAGGGCGCTGGCCAGGAGGAACAGGACTGCGGCCACCAAACCGACGATCACGACGTACAGCAGCAGGGTGAGCATGGATCGAGTCTAGGTGCGCTCAGAGATGACGGGTGGTGTCGATACCCAGCGACATACCGGCCAGGCCGCGCCGGCGGACCGCGAGCTTATCCGCCACCGCGCGCAGGGCCACGGCCGACGGGCTCTCCGGATCCTTCAGCACGATGGGCGTGCCCTCGTCACCGGCTTCCCGCAGCGCCTGCTCGATCGGGATCTGACCCAGCAGCGGCACCTCCGCACCCACCGCCCGGGTGAGACGGTCGGCCACCGCCTGACCGCCGCCGGACCCGTACAAATCCATCCGGGTGCCGTCGGGCAGATCCAGCCAGGACATGTTCTCCACCACGCCGGCGATCCGCTGCCGGGTCTGCAGTGCGATGGCGCCGGCGCGCTCGGCGACCTCCGCGGCCGCGATCTGCGGGGTGGTGACGACCAGGATTTCGGCGTTCGGGATCAGCTGGGCGATGGAGATCGCCACATCGCCGGTGCCGGGCGGCAGATCCAGCAGCAGGACGTCCAGATCACCCCAGAACACATCCGCGAGGAACTGCTGCAGGGCCCGGTGCAGCATGGGCCCGCGCCACACCACCGGGGTGTTGCCCTTGGTGAACTGCGCGATCGAGATCATCTTCACGTCGTGCGCGACCGGCGGCATGATCATCCGCTCGACCTGGGTCGGCCGGGCGTCGGTTCCGAGTATGCGCGGGATGGAATGGCCGTAGATATCGGCGTCGAGGACTCCGACGGAGAGGCCGCGGTCGGCGAGCGCCGCCGCCAGGTTGACCGTCACACTGGATTTACCGACGCCACCCTTTCCGGAGGCCACCGCGTACACGCGGGTCAGCGAACCGGGCTGGGCGAAGGGGATGACCGGCTCGGCGGAGTCACCGCGCAATTGTTTGCGCAGTTCGGTGCGTTGCTCGTCGCTCATCACATCGAGATCGACCGAGACCGCGCCCACGCCCGGGACGTCGGCGACCGCGGTACTGACCCGCTGGGTGATCTCGGTGCGCAACGGGCAGCCGGCGGTGGTCAGGTAGACCTCGACATGCACATTGCCGTCCGGTTCGATCCGGATGCTTTTCACCATGCCCAGTTCGGTGATCGGTTTGCGGATCTCCGGGTCGTCGACCTTCGCGAGGGCGCCCCGCACCTCCGCTTCCGTTACCACTGGCATGCTGCCGATGGTAGTGCGGTCAGATCTTGGGGAGTTCCGCGGGCCGCGGTGTGATACCCGTCTGGTACGACTGCTCCCAGGCCATCACGTTCGCGACGTAGGCCATCGAGTTGTTGTAGCGCAGGATCGCCCTGGTCTGCTGGGCGGGATCGCGCATATCCAGACCACCGGAGCACAGGTACTTGCCGGCGGTCAGGGTGGCGTCGTAGTAGTTCTGCGGATCGGAGATGCCGTCGCGATTGCCGTCGGCGGCGAAATCGGTCCAGGTCTCCGGCAGGAACTGCATGGGGCCGACGGCGCGGTCGTAACCGCCGAAGCCGTCCAGTGCGCCGCCGTCGGAATCGTGGATGACATTGTTGCCGGACAGGCTGCCGTCCAGCACGGGACCGAACACCGGGGCCAGGGCATTACCGTCGGCATCGGCCCGGCCGTCGTTCATATGGGTGGACTCGACCCGGCCGATACCGGCGAGCATGGTCCACGGCATATTGCAGTCGGGATTCTCCTCGGCCAGGATCTGCGCGGCGCCGATATAGGCGGCCTCGGCGATCCCGGGGATGCCCGAGGCGGCCACGGGGAGATCGTTGCGGGGGCGGTTCGGATCCAGCGCGACCGATTTCACCTCGACGCGCGCCCCGGGCGACTGCTTGGCCATGGCGTGCATCGCGGTGGGGTCGACGGCGGCGGGGGCCGCCGCCTGCGCGGGGGCGGCGCCGAGTGCCGAGATCTGCATGGCCACCGAGGCCGCGGTCGGATCGGTGACCACTGCCGCGGCGGCATTGGTGGCCACGACTCCGGCCGGAACCAGCCCGGTGAGTGCGATCACCGAGCCGCGGGAAACGGTGGCAGGTTGCTGTTTACGGTGACGCCCCACGTACTCAAGCCCTTCATCTCAACGCACAGCCTGCGGTCACGAGTGGTTCGTTGCCGGTCCGTGACCTGTTGGGTCGACGATACCGCATCCGAGATCTGTTTGTTACTCCTCCGTGACCATTATTTCCGCGCGGATGGGAATGGGAAGCGGTGACGCCGCTTCGGAACTCGGTTCGCGCCCGCCCGGCCGGGCGCAGCGGCAGGCGGGCCCGTCCAGTGTCCGGGCCCGCCGCACCGGCGAGGGTGCGGCTGCCGCGCCTCCGAGGGAACCGCCTGCTCAGGCGGGCGGAACAGGCGCCGGCGGTGCCGCCGGAGTCGCGGGTTCGGGTGCCGCCGGGGTGGTGTCCGCCGGCGCGGGCGGAGCCACCACGGGAGCCGGGGCCGGCCCGACCGGCAGCGGGATGACGATCCCGCCGGGGAGCGTGATCGACGGCGGCGCCGGTGGTGCGGGTGCAGGTGCGGGAGCGGGTGGGTTCTGGTTCTCGGCGGGCGCCGGTGCGGCCGGTGCGGATTCGGCCGGTGCCGGTGCGGACGGGGCGCCGGGCTCGGGTGCCGCCGGGTCTCCGGGGGCCGGAGCTGCCGGACCGGTACGGCCCGCGGGCCCGTCCGGGACGACCGGAGCCGGATCGGGCAGCGCCTCGCCGACCTTCGGGGCGCTCGGAGCGGGCGGGCACAGCAGTCCGCAGGGAATCGGCGGCAGGCCCGGGATCCGGATCATGGGTGCGGGCCGCGGCGTCTGCGCCGGTAGCGAGGGCGGGGGCGGCGGGACCTGGTTCTCGGTCTGCGCGGCCAGCAGATCGGTTGGGCCGGACGGGAATTCGGTCGGAATACTGCCCGGCGGGACCAGATCGGGCGAGATGGTGACCGGTGCCGGCCGGCCGCCGGTCCGGTAGGCCGCCGACCAGCTCAGCACATTGGCCGCATACGACATGGAGTTGTTGTAGCGCAGCACCGCCCGCAATTCCTGCTGCGGGTCACGCAGATTCAGACCACCCGAGCACAGGTACTTCCCGGCGCCGAGGGCGGCGTCGAAGACATTGTGCGGATCGGCGCGCCCGTCGGCGTTGCCGTCCGCGGCGTAGCGCGACCAGGTGCTCGGCAGGAACTGCATGGGCCCCAGCGCCCGGACGTACCCGCCGTCGGCCGCTCGGATGACTTCGTTGCCGGGCAGCGAGCCGTCCAGTGCCGGACCGAAAATGGGCGGGGTGGTGGTACCGGCGGCGTCCGTGCGGCCGTTGCTCGCATGGCCCGATTCGATCCGGCCGATCCCGGCCAGCAGATTCCAGGTGACACCGCAGCCCGGTGTCGAGGACTGCAGGGCCAGTTCGGCATTGCGATAGGCCGCGAGCACGATCTCCGGAATACCGAGCGCGCCGCCCCCCTGGGGCAGGTTGATGGTCTGCAGCGGGACGATGCCACCGAACGGTGGGATACCGTCGGCGGGGGAGGGGCTGAGCGCGCGAAGTTTCCGGGGTGTCGAGCGCTCGACCGGTAGCATTCCGAGTGTCTGGGTCAGTGGCGCGTCGGTGGTCACGTCCGGGTCTTCGAGCCGATCGGTATCGGCCGCGAGCCGAGCCCCGGGAGCCTCCGGGGGAGTCGACGAGAAGGTGGTGTGGGCGGCCGAACCGCTCGCTACCAGGCCCGCCATGACCAGAGCCGACATTGCCACAGGGGTAGGTATCCGCATTCGGCTCCACCCTTCCTCTATGTCACAGGTGAGCAACCGTCCCGGACATTCCAGGACGGCGTGCTCGGGACAACGTGATCCAGGTTACCTACCGGTCAGGAGCATATTGCGGATTTCCGGTCATTCGTCCGCGACAGGCGATGAAACAGAGCCCGTAACCGGCCTGTGACCGGAGGTTTTCTTGCGTTTCGGCTTGGCAGACTTTTCCGGGCGCGTCGGCCCCACTCCCGCCGCCGACTCGAGGCGATCGAGTGCGTCGCGGATCTCGTCCAGTTCCCGCCTCAGGTAGTCGCGGGTGGCCACCTCGCCCACTGCCAGCCGCAGGGCGGCCAGTTCGCGCGCCAGGAATTCCGTGTCGGCCTTGGTCTGCGCCGCCCGTAACCGGTCCTCCTCCAGCGATACCCGGTCGCGGTTGTCCTGCCGGTTCTGCGCCAGCAGGATCAGCGGCGCGGCGTAGGCGGCCTGGGTGGAGAAGGCCAGATTCAGCAGGATGAAGGGATAGGGGTCCCAGCGCAACGTGAGGAAGAAGATGTTCAACGCGATCCAGACGATCACCACCACCGTCTGCAACGCGAGATAGCGTCCGGTGCCCAGGAACCGGGCGATGCGTTCACTGCCGCGCGCCAACGCCTCCGCGTCCCAATCGAATCGGAACCGGGATTCCACCGGTGTCTCCAGCCGCTGCCGGGCCGCCGCCGCCGCCCGGCTCGCGGTGCTCTTGTCCGTCAATGCCGTACACCCTCGAACAGTTGCTCGTCCTCACGCCAATCCTGCGGCAACAGATGATCCAATACATCGTCCACGCTCACCGCGCCCAGCAGATGATTCTGCTCGTCCACCACCGGCGCGCACACCAGGTTGTAGCTCGCGAAATAGCGGGCCACCGCGGTGAGCGGGGCCTCCGGGCGCAGAGTGGTCAGATCGGTGTCCAGGATCCCGCCCACCAGATGGGCGGGCGGTTCCCGCAGCAACTGTTGCAGATGCACGCACCCCAGATAGCGCCCGGTCGGCGTCGCCGTCGGCGGCCGCACCACGAAAACCAGCGAGGCCAGCGCGGGCGTCAGGTCGGGATCTCGGACCCGGGCCAGCGCCTCCGCGACGGTCGTCGACGGCGTCAGGACCACCGGTTCCGGCGTCATGAGCCCGCCCGCGGTATCCGGGGAGTGCTCGAGCAGCCGGCGCACCGGTTCCGATTCCTCCGGATCCATCAGCGTCAGCAGGGATTCGGCCTCGTTCTCCGGCAGCCCGCCCAGCAGGTCGGCGGCGTCGTCGGGATCCATGGCCTCGAGGACATCGGCCGCCCGCCCGATATCGAGCTTGCCCAGCAGCTCCAGCTGATCGTCGCCGGACAACTCCTGCACCACGTCGGCGAGCCGTTCGTCATCGAGCGCCACGGCGACCTCCAGCCGCCGCTTCTCCGGCAGTTCGCGCAACATATGCGCGACATCGGCGGCGCGCTGACCCTCGAACTGCTCGAGCAGCGTGCTCACATCCTGACCCGGCCGCCCCAGTTCGTACGGTGTGAGGCCCTGCACCCGAGCCCAGTCGACCACGTGCACGGTACGCCGCCGCCCGAGCCTGCGGTGCCCGCGCACCGCGACCCGCGCCACCCGCCAGTCCCGGGTGCGGGTGAGCGTCATCCCCAGATCCACCACGTACACATCGACCCCCGCCAGATCGGGCAGATCGGGATCGTCCACGCGTACCGCCGAGTCGACGATCTGCGCCATGGCCAGCACCTCACCGGGCCGCTGCGCGAAACGCCGCAGGCTCACATTGCCGGTGTTCAAGTTCACCGAACCGGGTTCGACGGCGGTGACGCGCAGCATCGGGACGAAGATCCGGCGACGGGTCGGCAACTCCACCACCAGGCCGTGGACACGCGGTTCTTGCCGGTCGTACCGGACGGCGACGACCACGTCGCGAACACGGCCGATAGACTCGCCGTCCGGCCCCAGCACCGCCAGACCGGTCAGCCTGGCGATATACACCCTGGTAGCTGCCATGGGTGTCAGGCTAGATGTTCCGGGGCCGGACCGGGCCGACCCCCAGGAGAGTTGATGAAGCCGCGCCGTTCCGTGCTCGCCGTGCCGGGCAGCAATCCCAAGATGATCGCCAAAGCCAAGGGCCTACCGGTCGACGAGGTCTTTCTCGACCTCGAAGACGCGGTCGCACCCGAGGCCAAGGCCGCGGCCCGCGCGAATATCGTGGCGGCCCTCAACGACTCCGGCTGGGGTGGGCAGTTGCGAGTGGTACGGGTCAACGACTGGACCACGCAGTGGACCTACGCGGATGTGATCTCGGTGGTCGACGGCGCCGGTACCGCACTCGACGCGATCCTGCTGCCCAAGGTCACCGACGGCGGTCAGGTGCGCGCGCTGGACCTGCTGCTGAGCCAGCTGGAACGGGCCAACGGACTCGAACCCGGCCGCATCGGTATCGAACCGCAGATCGAGAACGCGCTGGGCCTGCGCAATATCGACGAGATCGCCACGGCCAGCCCCCGGGTACAGACCCTGGTCTTCGGCCCGGCCGACTTCATGGCCAGCATCAATATGCGCACCCTCGTGGTCGGTGAACAGCCCCAGGGCTACGACACCGGCGACGCCTACCACCACATCCTGATGACCATCCTGCTCACCGCCCGCGCCCACGGCCTGCAGGCCATCGACGGCCCCTACCTGCAGATCCGCGATATCGACGGCTTCCGGCGCGCCGCCGGCCGCACCGCCGCCCTGGGCTTCGACGGGAAATGGGTACTGCACCCGAGCCAGGTCGACGCGGCCAATGAAATCTTCAGCCCCCGGCAGGCGGACTACGACCACGCCGAACTCATCCTGGAGGCCTACGCCTACCACACCTCCGCCGCCGGCGGCGCCCGCGGCGCGGTGATGCTCGGCGACGAGATGATCGACGAGGCCAGCGCGAAAATGGCGGTGGTCATCGCGGAAAAGGGCCGGGCAGCGGGGATGAAACGCACGACCACCTTCACGCCACCGGAGTAAGAGTTCGTCCGGCGGTACCCGGGCAGGCCGGACCGGAATCGCGGTGCTCGAGGGATCGTCCGCGGTTCCTGGCGCACGATGCTGTCAACCCCGCGCCGGCCCGGTGAACCCCCAGGCACACCTGTCGGCGGCTTCGCTGCCGGAATTGCTCGCTTGCCGGGGTGCGGGCTCGCTCGCGAAGACCAGGGTCTGCGCCTTTGCTCACCAAGACCACGGTGTGGGTCCACTCGCGAAGGCAGAGGCGTGGACCTGCTCGCAAAGGTGCTGTGTTTTTTGGCGCCGCCTGCGGCGTCGCGGGGTTGAGGCCCCCTTGGTCTCGCCGTTCAGGCCTCGAGACTCGCGCTTCGCGCATGCGCTTCGAGGCCTG